>JAGWIM010000037.1 GCA_028873525.1 Pseudomonadota bacterium | reverse complement strand
TGTCACCCGAGGAGACAAGAGAGCCTATGCTGGTGTTGCAGCCGAAAATGCCCGCCATGGATGAATCGCGCGGCTATGGAGAATTTCAGAAGAAAATTCTGGCGCAAGAGGCGTCCTCCGAATCATTGCGCCGGGGATGAAGATATTCCGCTGTCCCGCCTGCGGCAAGGGCAAGCTGTTTCGCGGCGCGTTGACCGTCGCTGAAAGGTGCGGCGAATGTGGACTTTCTTTCCAGGGGCATGAGCAAGGCGACGGTCCGGCCTTTTTCGCCATACTGATTATCGGCGCGCTGACGGCGATTGGTGCCGCCGTCGTCGAAATAAAATTCGAGCCGCCGTTCTGGCTGCACGCCGTGCTGTGGATTCCCTTCGTGCTGGTCGGTTCGGTGCTCAGCCTGCGCTTTCTAAAAGCGGCGCTGATTGCTGTGCAATACCGGGTGAAGCGGGACGATTTCGAGCAATGATTGTTCCGTTTCTTGCCGTCCGGCGCACGATTTTTACGCAATGAAATCATTAAATCGCTAATATCGCGCTTTGGACGTGACATTTTGTTGCATTGCTCCGCACCTGGATACAGGATGGCAAAGGCGGGCCTAACGCTATTTTGCGTGGTCGGGAGAAAACCCCCGCGCCCGGAAGCTCCACGTTATCAAGAAGCGCGGTGGAAAACATCCTCTCGCCAAGTAGGAAAAAGCTTCATCAAAAACGCTCCAGGTGTTTTCGGTTTATCGGTGTCATTCATGCAGAAGCATATTGCTTATCAATCGGTTGGAGAAACAATAGCTTGCTTCTGCAGGCATGGAAGAATGCTCTAATTACAGCACACAGCCGTCCTGTGAGGAATCCGTCCCAGGCTGATCCAGAAGCTCACTACCTGTCTTACTGCCTCCATGAATTCCTTACCATCGAAGGGTTTGACGACATAGCAGTTGGCATGGCGCTCGTAACATTCCTGGATATCCGTGGGCGCCCCGGAGCTGGTTAGCATAATGACGGGAATAGCTTTCAGGGTTGTGTCTTCCTTCATTATTTCCAGAAATTTCTTTCCGTCCATCCTCGGCATATTGAGATCGAGCAGGATAATCTGGGGAGCCGGAGCATCAGAAAATTGCCCCTGCCTGTGCAAGAAATTCAGCGCCTCGATGCCGTTATTGGCAACGGAGACATTGCAGGCGGGCTTGCTATCGCGGAGTGCCCGCCGGGTCATTTCCACGTCGCCTTCGTTATCCTCGACCAGCAGTATTTCCAGCGGTGCTTGCATATTACTTACCTCTTTGCGGCAGCGTAAAAAAGAAAGTGGATCCCTGGCCTGGAGTTGAATCGAACCCGATATCGCCGCCACATAGTTCAATAAATTTCCTGCAGGTGGAAAGACCAATGCCGGTGCCTGGATAATCTTCCTTGCGGTGCAGGCGCTGGAAAATGGCGAATATCTTGTTATGGAAGGCAGGATCAATGCCGATGCCATTATCATGAATGCTGAAGCGCCAGAGTTTATCCTGCCACTGCGCGGTTATGTTTATTTCGGGAGGTTTGCCACCGTCTTGAAATTTAAGCGCGTTGCCAATCAGATTCTGAAACAGCACGCGTATCAGAGTGGGGCTGGTTTCCAGTGTAGGCAGATCACTACAGGTGATGCGGGCGTTTTTCTCCTTGATGGTGGTTTCGAATTCAAACAGGATTTCATGCACGATTTGGTTGCAATTTACACTTTCCATTTGCACTTCTTCCCGACCGACGCGCGAGAACGTGAGGATATCCTGGATCATTTTCTGCATGCGCTGCGCGTTGCCGATAATGAATCTCAGATATTTACCGGCCTTTTCATCCAGCCGCCCGGCACATTGTTCTTCGAGCAACCCGCCATAGCTGTTCATCATGCGCACCGGCTCCTGCATGTCGTGCGAGCAGACATAGGCGAAGCGTTCCAGTTCCCCGTTCGATTGCCTGAGTCCCGTGTTGAGCCTGAGTATCTGCTCGCGCTGAACATAAATATCCAGATATACTTTGACCTTGCTTTTGAGGATGGCGGGGTTGATCGGCTTGAAGATATAATCCACCGCGCCGATTTCCGCCGCCTGTGTCGCGTACTTCTCTTCCTTGCTGATGGCGGTGACGAAGATGATAGGAATACCGCGCATGGATTCGTGATCCTGCATCAGCATAGCGACCTCGAAGCCGTCCATTTCCGGCATCTGCACGTCGAGCAGTATGACGGCAAATTTATGGCGGAGCATCAGCGAAAGCGCTTCATTGCCCGAGTTGGCCTTGAAGATTCCGGCGTCCAGATTTTTCAGGACTTTTTCCGTTGCCAGCAGGTTTTCTTTCCGGTCATCGACAATCAGGATGTTGGGACGCGCTTCGGCAGGCGGAGCGGCCGTATTTTCCACAGGATTTATGGTAGCCGTTTGCGCCACAGGTTTTCTCCTTTTACTAATGCTGTGAACGCCGAAGGCGCTGCACAGGATCCGTCGGGGGTTCTTCATCAGATACCGCGCTCTGGCCTTCGGCCAGCCGCAGGAGTAATGGCGCGATTTGCTCCAGATCGACGACATAATCCGCTTTTGTCGCCGCCAGTGCTGCCTGGGGCATGGCGGCAGCCTCGGCAGTTTTCGGATTTTGCACAATAGCCCGCCTGCCATACGCCCTGATAATTTTGAGTCCCTGGGCGCCGTCTGCGTTCGCACCCGTCAGCACGATACCGATCAGCGATTCTCCAAACGCATGTGCCGCGCTTTCGAATAAAACATCGATGGAAGGGCAGGAATAATTGATGCGGGCGTCTACCGAAAGACCGAAGATACGCCCCGGCTCAATGAGCAGATGGTATCCTGGAGGCGCCAGATAAGCGATGCCAGAGCATAAAGGCTCTTTATCTTCCGCTTCTTTCACCATTATCTTGCTGATCTGGTTCAGATAAGTGGCCAGGAAGCCATCGGATCGTTCACCAATATGCTGTACAACGGCGATAGGAAGCGGGAACGATGCCGGCAGTACGGGCAACAGTATCTTAAGCGCTTGCAGTCCTCCGGCGGAAACACCTATCACTATGGCTTCATATGGCATGTATCGCTCCGCATTTTTTATAAATTCTTTGCTTGCTGTCCACCGTCTCGAACTGTTTTTTCGCAGCGGTGAAATTCAGCGATTCCTTGTTGCCAAGGCATAGAAACCCGCCGTGACGTAGGCTATCAGTGAATTTGGAAAGCGTGCGCTCCTGCAGCGTCTTGTCGAAATAAATGAGCACGTTGCGACAACAGATGAGGTTCATCTCGCCGAACACACCGTCCGTTACCAGGTTATGATAGGAAAAGGTGATGCGCTCTTTCAGGAAATCCCTGAACTTCGTCAGTTCGTAGCCGTCGCTGTAATATTCCGAAAAATCGCGCGTGCCACCCGACTCGCGGTAGTTGGCGGCATAGGTCTCGATATGTTTGGCGGGATAGACGCCATTTTCCGCCGTGTCCAGCGAGTATTTATTGAAATCGGTGGCGTAAATTCGCGCCCGGTCGAGGAAACCCTCTTCATGGAGCAGGATCGCCATGGAGTAGACTTCCTCGCCGGTTGCTGACCCCGCATGCCAGATTTTGACAAACGGGAAGGTCTTAAGCACCGGCACGACATGCTGGCGCACAGCCTTGTAAAAAAGCGGATCGCGGAACATTTCGGTAACGGTGATCGACATGTATTTCAGGAATTCGTCGAAGCATTTTTTATCATGGAGCAGCTTATCCAGTAACTCGGTAAAGCGCGTTGTCTTGGCATGTTCGCGCGCTTTTTCCAGGCGGCGCAACAGTGAAGCGCGCGAATAATGGGTGAAATCGTAACCGTAGCGTTTCTGGATACCGGCAAGCAGGAGATCTATTTCCAAACCCCGCACTTGTTGCGGGGTCTGGTCTTCGCCCATGCCGAACCCCGTCATCCGCTTTGCTTCGATGGAAGTATTCACGCCGCCAGCTCCTGCTTGAACAACCATACGCGCAGTAGCGTCAGCAGCCGCTCGATATCGACCGGCTTGACCAGGTAATCATTCGCGCCCGCCGCCATGCATTTTTCCTGTTCTTCCGGCATGGCGCGCGCGGTCAGCGCGATGATTGGTATTGACTTGAGCGATTTCTGCGCGCGGATTTCGTATATCGCCTGGTAACCGTCCATGACGGGCATCATAATATCCATGATGATCAGTTCGATGGATGTATCTTCCTTCAACTTGTTGAGCGCCATCTGGCCGTTATCGGCAATAACGATATTCATACCGTGTTTTTTGATCAGCTTGGAAAGGGCGAATGTATTGCGCAGATCATCATCGACGAGCAATACCGTTTTACCTTGCAGCACCTTATCGGGATTGTGTTGCATGCGGATGATTTCCTGCTGGTCGCTGGAGAGTGTCGATTCCACGCTGTGGAGGAACAGCGTTACCTCGTCGAGCAGGCGTTCCGGTGATTTCGCGCCTTTGATGATGATGCTCCCGGTATAACGCTCCAGTTTCCGGTTTTCTTCCTCGGTCAGCTCCCTGGCGGTATAGACGATAACCGGCGGCAACGTAACGGCCTCCCGCTCTATTTTTTCCAGCCATTCGAATCCCGTCATGTCCGGCAATTGCAGATCGAGGATGATACAATCGAATTTTGTATTTCCGATGTTCTGGAGCGCCACAGTTCCCGTACCGGCGATGGTGATATGAATATCTTTCTTTTTAAGTAGCGCCTGGATGGCGATTTGATTTTTTGTGTCATCTTCGACCACCAATACCTGTTTGACTTCCGATTGCAGCAGGCGTTCGATTCTGGTGAGCGCCCGATCAATCGCTTCTTTCTCCACCGGCTTTGTCAGGTAACCGATGGCGCCTTTGCGCAGCGGCATGACATTGCCCTCTTCGCAGCCAGTGATGATATGCACCGGAATATGACGCGTGCGAAGATCGTGCTTGAGTTGATCAAGCACGTTCATGCCGTCAATATCGGGCAGTTTCAGGTCAAGGATAATGGCGTCGACCTTCTGCTCTGCCGCCAGCACCAGGCCGGTCTTGCCATCGCCTGCCACCAGGCACTTGTAGCCACGCTTGCGGGCGATGTTCATCAGCGTTACGGCGAAATTCTTATCATCCTCGATAATGAGCAGCGCTTTGTCCTTGTCGCTGATATTCTTGCGGTCATCGGCGATGAACTCCGCCACCGATGTTCTGGGCATCGTCTTCAGCGCTATGCGCGCGCTTTCCGGCGCATCGTTCGGTGTTTCTTCCATCTCTGCGCACGCTAATCTCACCGGCAGCACCAGCGTAAAGCGGCTGCCCTTGCCTTTTTCGCTTCTGACGTGAATTTCACCGCCCAGCATATGGGCGAATTTACGTGCGATGGTAAGGCCGAGGCCGGTGCCGCCGTAATGGCGGTCGATGGATCCGTCCTCCTGCTGGAACGCCTCGAAAATATCCTTGAACTTGGAAGGCTCGATGCCGATGCCGGTATCGATTACCGAAAAGGCGATGGCGTTTTCATAATCAAGGGAAGAACGTTGTATTTCTATTGGCTCTGGCCGCCGCGCTTCCAGTGTTACCGAGCCTTGTTCAGTGAACTTGAAGGCGTTGGAGAGCAGGTTTTTCAGGATTTGGTCCACGCGCTGTGCATCGGTGTGCAATGTCACGGGGAGACCGGCCGATACGTTGGTCCGGAATGCCACGTTCTTTTCTTTGGCCACGGGTGAGAACTGTTGTTGCATCCGCTTCACCATGCCATCCAGAGTTATATCTTCGGCAGCAATCGTGAGCTTGCCGGCCTCAACTTTGGAAAGGTCAAGGATATCGTTGATCAGCCCCAGCAACTCCAGTCCGCCATTGTGGATGACGCGCGCTTCCTCCATCTGCTCGTCGGTCAAGTTGCCTCCCTCGTTGGTCGCCAGTAATTTGGCAAGAATAAGCAGACTGTTGAGCGGTGTGCGCAGTTCGTGCGACATATTGGCGAGAAACTCGGATTTATACTTGCTGGCGCGCTCCACTTCCTTCACCTTTTCCTCGATCAGCCGCTGGCTTTCCTCCAATTCTTCCGCTTGCTGCCGGATTTGCGCATTCTGCTCTTCGAGCGTCTTGTTTTTTTCCTCCATCTCTTCGTTGGATGCTTCGATTTCTTCGTTCGAGGCCTTTAACTCCTCCTGCTGCATTTTTAACTCTTCCTCGTTACGCTCCAGCTCCTGCGTGTAGCGCAGCATCTGCATCGCTGCGCGCGCCCGGCTGCGCTGGTACAGCCAGATGGAAAGCACCATGGCGACGTAAAACACGATCATTGCTATGATCATCAGCCGGTTGCTCTGCTGCGTGTTGCTCTCGGCCACTTCGCTACGCAAGGCCAGCAGATGGTTTTCCTCCGCCTCCATGATACGCACCAGGCTGCGGATGTGATCCATCATCTCCTTTCCGTGTTGGATATCGAATTTCGGCATGGTGTTTTTGGCCAGGGAGTTTCGTTTTTCCTGTATGATGGCCGCCATGTAATCGAGCAGCGGGGCAACGACGCTTTGCATTTCTTCCAGGTTGCTTTGCTCGACGGGGTTGTCCGCCGTCAGTTTTTTGATGAAGGCTATTTCCTGCACTATCGAGCGATGCTGTTCCAGTGAACGGATTGTTTCGTTCGGGTTGGAGGTGTCCCGGAGTGCTTCTTCGTAAGGCTGCAACACATCGTCATCGCCGGTAATGATGAAACCGCGCATCCCAAGCTCGGCGTCCCTAAGCTCGCCGATCAGCAATTCGATATGCCCGATAACCTCATATGTGTGCGACACCCAGCTCTTGGCCTCCTCATTGGCTTCGCCCTGCCGCCAGAACATCACGGACGCCAGTAACATCAGCAGGGTGACGGCAGTGATGGCAATGGTCGTCGCATAGCGTATGAAAAAGTTGTCAGTGGGGCGTATTGCATCCATGCGTAATCTTCCTGCGGTTTTTATCTGTGCGCCTATTGGCTGGGAAAGAAGGAGTTTTGAGGCTACCGGAGGCGCTTCGATTAGTGGCGATTCCAATGCCTGCGCGCCGCGCTTTTCCGCCCGGGCGCAAAGCTGATGGCAGGGTATATTCTGTGGGCGGCCTGAGCGTCCAGAATGTCTCCATTATTTTTTTTCTCCGGAATTGATTAAGCGAAATTTTCGGCATTGCTAATCACCATCACCCCCTTCGTTGGCAACTTATAGTATATAAATAAAAATATAATTGCAAATATTAGATGTATATATAAATAATATTCATACAACTGTGTAATGCCCATCAAAAATTATATAACAGACTGTAAAAATTTAAATATTTATAAATTTAACGAAGGATATTAACCTTTTTTGAAGTTTTCTTCTTTGCCCGCTGCAACCAACCTGCTATAGCTGTCGCATGAATATGCTACGCGTTGGAATAGAAGAAGAAACCCCCGCTTCTTCTTCCTTTCCCCTTGTGGAGGAGGACAGGGTGGGGGATGATTCCCCACATCATGAGGAGTTGAGCGCCACTCCCATCTCCGACCTTCCCCCGCAAGGGAAGGGAGGGTTACCGGCGGCCACCCCCGTCATGCAGCAATACCTGGCGCTGAAGGCCGCGCATAAGGATTACCTGCTTTTCTACCGTATGGGGGATTTTTATGAGTTATTTTTCGACGATGCCGTCCGCGCCGCGCAGATTTTGGATATCGCGCTGACCAAGCGCGGCAGGCACCAGGGCGAGGACATCCCGATGTGCGGCGTGCCGGTGCATAGCCATGACGCATATCTGGAAAAGTTGATTGCCTCGGGCGTGAAGGTCGCCATCTGCGAGCAGATGGAAGATCCGGCGGAGGCCAGGAAGCGTGGCTATAAGGCTATTATGCAGCGCGATGTCGTGCGTATCGTCACCCCCGGCACTATTACGGAAGAAACATTGCTTGATGCCCGTCGGTCGAATTACCTGGCTGCACTGGCCGAAGGGGGAGGGGAGATAGCCTTGGCGTGGCTCGATATTTCCACCGGCGAGTTTCAGGTGGCCACGCTGCTGCGCGGGGCAGTGGCGTCCGAGCTTTCACGCATTGCGCCGCGCGAAGTGCTATTGCCCGATACGCTCACGCTTCCGGTGCTCGAAGACTGGAAGGAAAGACTCACGCTGCGGCCAGCGAGCATTTTCGATGCGCGGCGCGCCGAGAGATTGCTCAAGGAAACCTATGCCGTCACCTCGTTGGAAGCGTTCGGAATATTTTCACGGGCGGAAGTGGCGGCTTGCGGCGCGTTGCTCGATTATGTGAAATTGACGCAGAAAGACGCCGCCCCCCGCCTCGACGTGCCGAAACGGCAGCAGGCCTCCGACCACATGGCCATCGACGCGGCGACGCAACGTAACCTCGAACTCATGCACACGCTGTCCGGCGAGAAGCGCGGCAGCCTGTTTTCCGTCATGGATGAAACGGTGACATCGGCCGGGGCGCGGCTGCTTTCCTCGTGGCTGCTGTCGCCGCTGACCGACGCGGCGCGGATTCATGCGCGGCAGGATAATATCGAATGGTTTGCGAGCGCCGGCGACATGCGCGGCCAGATTCGCGCTTATCTGAAAGAGTGTGCTGACATCGAGCGGGCGCTCTCACGGCTTTCGCTGGGGCGTGGCGGGCCGAGGGATATGCTGGCGATTCTCGCCGGTTTGAAATCGGCGCAGCGCGTGCGCGTGTCGCTCGAAAAGCAGGACGATCTGCTGGATGGGCTGTGTTCCCTGCGCGATCGCTTGGGCGGGCATGAGGAATTGATCGAAACGCTCTCCGCCGCCATCAATCCCGAGGCAGGGATATTCGCGCGCGACGGCAATTTCATCGCCGAGAAATATTCGGCGGCACTCGATGAACTGCGGGGCTTACGCGATGAAAGCAAGCGGATGATTGCCGCGTTGCAGCAGCAATACAGCGAGCGGACCGGCATCAACACGCTCAAAATCCGCTTCAACAATGTACTCGGTTATTACATCGAGATTACGCAGACGCATCAAAGCAAGGTCGTCGCCGATTTCATCCACCGGCAGACGCTCGCCAATAATTTGCGTTATACGACGGTGGAGCTGTCGGAGCTGGAGCGCAAAATCGGCGAGGCGGCGGACAAGGCGCTCAAGACCGAACTGGAAATTTTCGCAGCGCTGGCCGAAAGTCTTGAAGAGGCTGCGCCGCGCCTCGTGGCAACGGCGCGCTCACTGGCTGATATTGATGTCATTGTGGCGCTGGCGGAACTGGCGGCGCACCGCCGCTGGACACGGCCCGTCGTTGACGATAGTTTGGCCTTTGCCGTTGAGAAAGGCCGGCATCCGGTGGTGGAAGCGGCGCTTGCAAAATCGGGCGAAGCCTTCATTGGCAATGATTGCAATCTTGAACCATCGCAGCGGCTGTGGCTTCTGACCGGTCCCAACATGGCGGGCAAATCCACCTTCCTGCGGCAGAACGCGCTCATCGCCATTCTCGCCCAGATGGGATCGTTCGTGCCGGCGACATCGGCGCATATCGGCATGGTGGACACGTTGTTTTCCCGCGTCGGCGCGGCGGACGATTTGGCGCGCGGGCGTTCGACTTTCATGG
Source organism: Pseudomonadota bacterium (assembly GCA_028873525.1). Lineage (GTDB taxonomy): Bacteria > Pseudomonadota > Alphaproteobacteria > Rickettsiales > SXRF01 > JABDCD01. The sequence continues at coordinate 8,271 of JAGWIM010000037.1, read as the reverse complement.
TCGAGATGGTCGAAACCGCGACCATCCTGCAGCAGGCGACGGAGCGCTCACTCGTTATATTAGATGAAATAGGCCGCGGCACGGCGACGTTCGACGGACTTTCCATCGCTTGGGCGGTCATCGAGCACTTGCATAACGCCAGCCGCTGCCGTGCGCTGTTTGCTACCCATTATCATGAACTCACCCGTCTTACCGAAAGCCTGGACGCGCTCTCCTGCCACAGCATGAAAGTGAAGGAGTGGAAGGGAAGCCTGGTGTTTTTGCACGAGGTAGCGGCGGGCGCGGCGGACCGGTCTTACGGTATTCATGTCGCCAAGCTGGCGGGATTGCCGCAGGCCGTTATCGCCCGTGCCGCCGATATTCTGCATCAACTGGAACAGCAGCAAGTGGGAGCAAAAAATCTGAGCGCCAGCCTGCCGCTGTTTTCTTATACACCTGCCGCCGAGGGGACGCCGGACCGCTTGCGCGAAGAGTTGAAGGACGTATCCCCCGATGCGTTATCCCCAATGCAAGCGCTTGAAATTATATATAAATTAAAGACGCTAGCGGAATAGCAGAAAACACATGACTTTCATGTGTAAAATACTAAAGTACAGAAATCATGCGCAATATACTGCTCATCATCAGCGGCTCGATTGCCGCCTATAAATCGCTCGACCTGATTCGAAGGTTGCGCGAACGCGAGTGCAATGTGCGCTGCATCCTCACCAAAGGCGGTGCGGAATTTATCACGCCGCTTTCGGTGGCGTCGCTTTCCGGCAACCCGGTGTACGGTGATTTATTTTCGCTCAAAGACGAAACCGAGATGGGGCATATAAGGCTCACCCGCGAGGCCGATGTGATTGTCGTCGCTCCGGCATCGGCGGATTTGATTGCCAAGATGGCGCATGGATTCGCCGATGATCTGGCCACCGCCGCGCTTTTGGCATCAGATAAAAAAATCCTCGTCGCCCCGGCGATGAACGCGCAGATGTGGAAACATCCGGCAACGCAGCGCAACCTCCGGCGGGTTGAGAAAGACGGCGCGGTTATTATCCCGCCAAGCGCCGGCAGCCTTGCCTGCGGCGAAATCGGCGCCGGGCGGCTGGCCGAGGCGGGGGATATCGTAAAAGCGATTCTAGATTCACTCTCCCTCCGGGAGATGGCCGGGGTGAAGGCGTCTTCTGCATTGCTCTCATCCGGCGCTTCGCGCCATCCTCTCCCAGAAGGAGGGGGGTTTAAAGCCCTTGTCACCTCCGGGCCGACGCATGAATCCATCGATCCGGTGCGTTATCTCGGCAACCGATCGTCGGGCAAGCAGGGACACGCCATTGCTGCGGCATTGGCAGAAGTGGGCGGGGATGTCACGTTGATTACCGGGCCGACGGCGCTGCCCGATCCTGAAGGCGTGCGTGTGGCGCATGTAACATCGGCATCTGAAATGCTTGCCGCGTGCGAGAAAGCATTACCGGTAAACGTGGCGGTATGCGCGGCAGCGGTGTCTGACTGGCGGGCGGAAGCAGCGTCCGTGCGGAAACTGAAAAAACGCGGCGGCGCAGCGACAGCGCTGGCGCTGGTGGAAAATCCTGACATTCTGGGACATCTGGCAAACCATCCGAAAAAACGGCCAATCTTAGTCATCGGTTTTGCTGCCGAAACGGAAAACCTGCTCAAAAATGCTGCAACGAAACGCAAAAATAAAAATGCGGATTGGATCGTCGCCAATGACGTGTCGGGCGGCAAAATATTCGGCAGCGATAATAATGAAGTCACGCTGGTCACCGCCAAAGGCGGCGAAGAGTGGCCGCGCATGTCAAAGGAAGCGGTGGCTGAAAAGCTGGTGGAGAGGATTGTTTCGTACATAAGGAAGAAGAAATGAGCAACGTGCGAGTCAAACTGCTTCAACTGCCGCATGGCGCGGGGCTGCCGTTGCCGGAATATGCCACGGCGCACAGCGCCGGGGTGGATCTGATGGCGGCGGTTGATGCTGACATTGTTTTAAAGCCGATGGAGCGGCAGTTGATCGCGACCGGCATTGTCATCGCGTTGCCGGATGGTTACGAGGCGCAAATAAGGCCGCGCTCCGGGCTGGCGCTTAAATCAGGCATCACGATTGCCAATGCGCCGGGCACCATTGATGCCGATTACCGTGGTGAGATAAAGGCATTGCTCATTAATCTGGGGCAGGAAAATTTTATCGTCACGCGCGGCATGCGCATCGCGCAGATGATCGTAGCGCCGGTGACGCGCGTTGGCTGGCAGGAAGTGAAGACACTGGATGAAACGGCGCGCGGCGAGGGTGGATTCGGATCGACGGGAATAAAGGCGATGGCATGATACCCAGAAAACTTTTTTATGCCGTGGAGGCGGTGCTCTACATAGCCTATAACGCCGGGCGTGGGCCGATTGCCGGGCGCGGCATCGCGGCACGCCAGGGTCTGCCGCCTCGGTACCTGGAACAGTTGATGCAGCGGTTGGTGCGCGGCGGCATATTGCGCAGCGTGCGCGGGCCGAATGGCGGCTACTTGTTGGCGCGCGAACGTCGGCGCATCAGCGTCGGCGACATCTGCGGCTGCTTAAACGGCGACAAGGATGAACAACATCTGCAAGGCTATGGCGGCACACCGCTCGGCGGCAGGGTGGTGGCGCCGGTATGGGAAACGGCGAAGTTTCAGACAATGGAGTATTTGCAGCAGGTCAACCTCGCGGATTTGTGCGAACAGGCCATGGTCAAGCACATCCGCAAGGAGTCGGAAGAGAAGTTAGATTTTGCGATTTAGTGTAAATCCTGTGAGCTGCGAAGTGGCTGCACGGGATCAAGTTCAACCCGATCCTGCGCAATCGTCGGCGCGGTTCGCAGGATTAATACAAACAGGATTAATGCAAAGGAGAACCATTATGACCCAAGCCACCGCTAAACTCGCTCCCGTTCAACTCGACGCTCCCGGCCGCGGGCGCGTCTATGACAATATTCTGGCGACCATCGGCAACACGCCGCTGATTCGTCTGCACCGCATCGCTAAAGAGGCGGGCTGCGTCGCCGATGTACTGGTCAAGGCGGAATTCTTCAATCCGCTCTCGTCGGTGAAAGACCGCATTGCGCTTTCGATGGTCGAAGCCGCCGAGGCGTCGGGCAAGCTGAAGCCCGATAGCGTGCTGGTGGAAGCAACGTCAGGCAATACCGGCATCGCGCTGGCGTTTGTCTGCGCCGCCAAGGGCTACCGCCTCATCCTCACCATGCCGGAGAGTATGTCGATGGAGCGTAAAAAGATGCTGAAGTTCCTCGGCGCCGAGCTGGAACTGACGCCGGCGGTCGGCGGCATGAAAGCCGCGATCGCCCGTGCTGAAGAAATCATCGCCGGTAATCCGAACGCGCTGCCGGTGCAGCAGTTCAAAAACCCGGCCAACCCGGAGATCCACCGCCGTACCACCGGCGAGGAAGTCTGGGCTGATACCGGTGGTAAGTTGGACGTGTTCATTACCGGCGTTGGCACCGGCGGTACCCTGACCGGCACGGCGCAGGTGCTGAAATCCAGAAAGCCGGGCATGAAGATTATCGCCATCGAGCCGGAGGATAGCCCCGTGCTCTCCGGTGGAAAGCCCGGTCCGCACAAGTTGGCGGGACTCGGTGCCGGATTTATTCCCGATATATTGCAGCGCGATTTGATTGACGAGATCATCACCATCGGCAACCAGACCGCGTTCGACACGGCGCGCAAGGTCGCCAAGCTCGAGGGTATTCCGGTGGGCATTTCCTCCGGCGCCACCATCGCCGCCGCGCTTGAAGTGGGCGCGCGCCCGGAGATGAAAGGCAAGACGATCGTGGTGATTGCTGCGTCGAGCGCCGAGCGGTATATCAGCACGGATTTGTTTGCTGAATAGTGCATAGTGCTTAGTGCGATTAGAGATTATGGCGCCTTCACTAAGCACCAAGCACCAAGCGCTAAACACCGATTATTTGCGCCGCTACGCCCGCCATATTATCCTTCCGGAAATAGGCGAAGGAGGACAGGGCAAGTTACTGGATTCCTCGGCGCTTGTTATCGGGGCAGGGGGGTTAGGTAGCGCGGCGCTGGCGTATCTTGCGGCGGGAGGCGTTGGCCATATCGGCATTGTCGAGCCGGACCGCGTTGAGTTATCCAATCTGCAACGGCAGGCGCTGTTTGAAACGGGTGACATCGGCCGCGCCAAAATCGATGCGGCGGCTGACCGCATCCATGAAATTAATCCGGAATGCGAGCTGACCTTGTTCCCGCGCTGCCTGACCGAAGCGAATGCGTGCGAGCTGGTGAAAAATTTCGACATCGTGCTGGACGGCAGTGATAATTTCAAAACACGATTCGCGCTGGCTGACGCCTGCATGAAGGAAAAAAGGCCGCTTGTTTCGGCGGCGATTTCCGGTTTCGCTGGGTATTTCTCTACCTTTAAACCGTATCTCGGCGCACTATACCCTTGTTATCGTTGCCTGGTGCCGGAGCCGCCGGAGCGCGAAATCACCTGTGAGCAGGAGGGTGTTATTGGTCCGCTGGCCGGCATCATGGGTAGTTTCCAGGCGCTGGAGGCCATCAAGGAATTGTTGGGCATCGGTGGGTCGCTTTCCGGGCGGTTGCTGGTTATGGACGCGCTGGCGATGGATATTAAAATCATTGCTCTGCCCCGTGATCCGGCCTGTCTTTTCTGCGGGTAATAACATATTACATATTGATATATATTATTTATTCGTCAATTGTGCGGATTTCATAACGTATTTTACAAAAAGTTAACGAACGATTGTTAAAATTAATAAATTCGCCATCAGATACACAAAACCATGAATCTCCTTAAAACCATCCTCTTTTCGTTGGCCGCCCTGGCATTGCTTTACGCCGCACCGGTGTGCGCCGGCGACGTGACGCAATCGCCGGCGGCACAGCGCGAGGTGCGTGAAACCTTTGCCAGGGATTTCGCCGATAAAGTGCTGGCCATTCTGCAGGATCACAAAAAATCCTACGCTGATAACCGCGACGTGCTGCGGCGCGCTTTCAGCCATTCCGTCGACATCGACTGGATTGCCCGCTTCGTGCTTGGGCGGAGCTGGAATACCGCCAGCGACGAGCAGCGGCAGCGCTACACCTCACTGTACCGCAAATACCTGACCGAAACCTACGTTTCGAATTTTGCCGACGATCCCGGCAAGCGCATCCGTGACATCAAGATACTCGACGTGGGTGACGGCGAGGACAATCACTTCACCGTGCGCACCAGAATGATGTTAGCCAATGCCCATGATCTCCGGGTGAATTACCTGGTGCGCGAGCAGGGCGGGCGTTACGAAGTTCTCGACATCGTCATCGAGAATGTCAGCCTCATCGAAACGCACCGCGCTGAATTCGCCGCGCTGGCGAGTAAAGCCGGCGTGGCGGGCGTGATCAAGCGGCTGACGCGGCTGGTGGCCTCGCCGGTGGCGCCGATTACCTTATCCATGAATTAACAAGACCCTTGCAAAACTCGGGTAAATGCGTACATCTTGCGGCATGATTGTCCGGTGTTTTTCCTTTATTCTTATATTTCTGCTTTGCGTACCCGCTTTCGCAACCAGTCTGCCGCTGCCGCGCTGGGCATCGCTTAAGTCAGACGAGATTAACGCGCGCACCGGTCCCGGCACGCGCTATCCCATTGCCTGGGTATATCATCGCGCCGAGATGCCGGTGGAAATTGTTGAGGAATTCGGCCAGTGGCGCAAGATACGGGATGCTGAAGGCACTGCCGGCTGGGTGCATGAATCCATGCTCGGCGGAAGGCGCTACGTGGTGATTACCGGCAAAGAGGCGCATGTCGTACGCTTCGATCCATCTGCGGGCGCCAGGCCGATGCTCAAGGTTGATCCGCGCGTCATCGCCCGGCTGGCCGAATGCAAGCCGCACTGGTGCCGAATCCAGGTGGCGGGGCGCAAGGGGTGGATTGAAAAGCAGTATCTGTGGGGCGTATATCCGAAGGAAATTATTGAATAGGACATTTATGCAAAAACCCTTGTCACTCGCGGAATTCAGAAAACAGCGCCCGCCGCTGCGCGACGTTAACCAGGAGATCATCAACCATATGTCGCGGCACGACCGCTTTGCCGTCTGGATTACCGAGCGCGTCGGCACGATGGGCTTTTTCCTGATTATTTTTATCTGGACGGTGCTATGGCTTGGCTGGAATCTGCTGGCGCCGAAAGAGTTGCAATTCGACCCGCCGATGGGCTTCGTGTTCTGGCTGTTCATCTCCAACCTGATACAGATACTGCTGATGCCGCTCATTATGGTCGGGCAGAACATACAGGGCCGCCACGCCGAAACGCGTGCTGAAAGCGACCTTGAGGTTAACGTCAAGGCGGAGAAGGAAATCGAAGTCATCCTCCACCACCTTGAGTACCAGAGCGCCATGCTGATCGCCATGCTCGAGAAATTGGGGGTTAAAATGTTGAAGAACAAAGAATAACGCCAAATTTTGCGCTACGCTGGCACTTTCATCATTATTTGCTTGTAATCCACGGCCACATAGCGTATAAGCGTAACCACAAGTTCCGTATTCGGACTCTTTGCTATGCAGGCTGTCGCTGTTATTCATCGGCAGCGTATCCACGGGAAGTGGATACATTGATCGTCAGATCTCCCCCCGCGTTTGACTAAGAGTTTCCCGGCTACATGGTGTAACCGGTGTTGTACAGGCTCTTGGCTGCCTCGAATGGTTCGGGTCGGCATAAACGCTATGAAAAGGAGAATTTACTCATGGCAACAGGTACCGTTAAATGGTTTAATCCGATCAAAGGTTTTGGTTTTATCGCGCCGAGCGATGGTTCAAGAGACGTTTTCGTGCATATCAGCGCGTTGGAACGTGCTGGCATCAGCTCGCTGAACGAAGGCCAGAAGGTCAGCTACGACATCGCGACCGAGAAGGGCAAGCAAGCCGCTGCCAATCTTAAGCTCGAAGCTGCTTAAGCACAGCACTATCACTATCACTATCACTATCACCCTTGTCATCGCGGCGCACTTTTTAAGTGTGCCGCGAAAAGGATATACTTATGCAAAATTTCAATGAGGCGGGATTACCCCTGCCGCTCATGCGTTCGCTCGAGCGCATGGGATTTACGACGCCGACGCCCATCCAGGCGGCGGCCATTCCGCCGGCGCTCCTGGGGCGCGACGTGCTCGGCACGGCGCAAACCGGCACCGGAAAAACGGCGGCGTTCGGCATCCCCATGGTTAATACCTTACTTGGCAATCCACGCGGCAGCGCCCTGGTGCTGCTGCCGACGCGCGAGCTGGCGGTACAGGTTATGGACACGCTTATCCAGTTACTGGGCGACAGCCGCATGGCGACGGCGCTGCTCATAGGCGGCGAATCCATGCCCAAGCAGTTCCAGCAACTTAAAATGCGTCCGCGCGTCATCGTCGGCACGCCGGGGCGCATCAACGATCATCTGCAGCGCGGCACGCTCGTGCTGCACGATACGCGTTTCCTGGTGCTCGATGAAACAGATCGCATGCTCGACATGGGCTTCCATACCCAGCTTGAGGCCATCGCGCGTTATCTTACCGCCCAGCGCCAGACGCTGATGTTTTCGGCGACGCTGCCGGACAACATCCTGAAACTGGCCGACCGCTACCTTACCAATCCTGTCCGCGTCTCGATCGGATCGACCACCGCCACCGCCACTAAGGTGACGCAGGAGCATATCAACGTCACGGACGAGGAAAAATTCCCGCGCTTGCTGAAGGAACTTCAGGAGCGCCAGGGAACGGTGCTGGTGTTCGTCAAAACCAAGTGGGGCGCCGAAAAGCTGGCGGAAAAACTCTGCAAGCAACGGCTTCGCGCCGATGCGCTGCATGGCGATTTGCGCCAGAGCCAGCGCGAGCGCGTGATCGACGGCTTCCGTGAGCAAAAATTCCGCATATTGGTTGCGACCGACATCGCGGCGCGCGGCCTGGACATTCCGCATATCGAGCACGTCATCAATTATGATCTGCCCCAATGCCCGGAAGATTACATCCACCGCATTGGCCGCACGGCGCGTGCCGGCGCGGAGGGCGCGGCGGTTAATCTGCTGGCGCCTAAGGACAGCGATAAATGGAGAGCCATTCAGCGGATGTTAGACCCGCAGGCAGTTCATGCCCCGCGGCCGGTAGCCGGTGGAAAACCCTCCGGCGGCAGCCGTCGCCGCAACCGCCGTCCGCAACATTGGCAGCAAAAACGCTCGATTGAATGCTACGTGGCGTGAGTTGACGGGCGGCGGTTTGTCTCCGCTATCGCGTCAACACGTTATGGCGG
>JAGWIM010000036.1 GCA_028873525.1 Pseudomonadota bacterium | reverse complement strand
TTTGGTTACTAAACGCCCTAATTACCAAAAAATGATATGCAGTTTAAGATACTTCGTGATTTGGCATGTCATATAATGAATCCCATTCACATGGATCGAATAGGGGCTTTAAATCTCGTTAAAATAGTTTTTCATGATAAACCAGCAATAATACAAGCATGGAAAGGATATTTTGATGCCGTAAGTAGACCGATGTCACAGGATATAAATGAAAGGCAAAGCTTTGATGATAAGTGTAATACCGAGTATGCAAGGCTTATCTCCGCAATAGCTAAGATATTGGGTATTGGTATTAGTGAGATTGATATTATGAAGGAAGGATATATTCCGGCTTCTTTAGGCAATTTTATGGGATTGGAAATTGAATGGAGACAATCATTAGCGCGTCTTGGCAAAGAAGAAACAATATTGAAAGTAAAAGCAGTTGAATAACTGGAGGGTACTATGAAAAAAATCCAATGTATCATTTACGAAGATAATGGCCAGTTCGTGGCGCATTGCCTCAATACCGGCGTCGCCTCGCAGGGCGATACCTACGAGGAGGCGGTGAAAAACATCAAGGAAGCGATGGAGTTGTATCTTGAGGATGACGATGGCGACTATATTCCCATCACCGGCGGCATCACGCTGACCGAGCAATTCATCAATGGGTAAGAGTTATCACTCGCGCGAAGTGATACGCATGCTGGAAAGGCGGGGGTTTACATTGCGGTCGGTCAAGGGCAGTCATCACAAATACGTCAGCGGTAGCCGGAAAGTCATCGTGCCACATCCGAAAAAGGATTTGCGGATGGGGACGTTGCTTGCCATTCTTGACCATGCCGGGTTGTCACTGAAAGATTTGGAGGATTGAGCATGGCTAAAGGCCTCATGACGGTTGCCGGTCTTGACGGGCAGGTGGAATTGCTGAGCGATCGCGTGGTGATTCACCGCCAGGGGCTGTGGAACGCCCTCAAATTCGGTTTCAACGCGCGCCGCGAAATTCCCTTGAGCGCCATCACCGAAGTAGCGTTCAAGCCGGCGGGGCGGTTCATGTTCGGCGAGATCGAGTTCGTCAGCAGCGGCCGCGCGGTGCACCATAAGAAAACGGCCAATCCCAGCGCGGTGAAGTTCAAGCGCGATAAAAACGAGATGTTCGAGGCGCTGAAAGAGAAGATTTTCCAGATTGTCCATCCACAAAATCCGCAGGCGAAGTGATTATGCCCAAACTTACCATTGACGGAATAGAGATCGAAGTCGAGCCTGGGACGGTGATTATCCAGGCGGCGGAGCGCCTCGGCATCGAGATTCCGCGTTTTTGCTATCACGAGCGGCTCGCCATCGCCGGCAACTGCCGCATGTGCCTGGTTGAAGTCTCGCCCGGGCCGCCGAAGCCGCAGGCCAGTTGCGCGCTTCCCTGCGCCGACGGCATGGCGGTGAAAACCAACAGCCCGATGGTAAAAAAAGCGCGCGAGGGCGTGATGGAATTCCTGCTCATCAACCACCCGCTCGACTGCCCGATCTGCGACCAGGGCGGCGAGTGCGACCTGCAGGATCAGGCGCTGCTCTACGGCCAGGGCAAAAGCCGCTACAAGGAAGCAAAGCGCGCCGTCGAAGACAAATACATGGGGCCAATTGTGAAAACGCAGATGACGCGCTGCATCCACTGCACGCGCTGCATCCGCTTCGCCGCCGATATCGCCGGCGTGCCGGAACTTGGCGCGTTCGGTCGCGGCGAGCAGATGGAAGTCGGCACATACATCGAAAAATCGCTGACCTCGGAACTGTCGGGCAATCTGGTGGACATCTGCCCGGTCGGCGCGCTCACCTCGCGGCCATATGCGTTCGTCGCCCGTCCGTGGGATTTGAAAAAAACCGAATCCATCGACGTGCTCGATGCCGTCGGCTCCAACATCCGTATCGACGCGCGCGGCGAGGCGGTGCTGCGCGTGCTGCCGCGCGTGCATGAGGACATCAACGAGGAATGGATTTCCGACAAAACCCGCCATGCCTGCGACGGGCTGAAGCTCCAGCGGCTCGACCGGCCTTATGTAAGGAATGCCGAAGGCAAGCTGGTGGAGGCGACGTGGCAGGAGGCGTTTGCCGTCATCGCCGAAGTGTTCCATAGCCTTCAGCCGGAGCAAATCGCGGCGATTGCGGGCGACCTCGCCTGCGCTGAGAGCGTGATGGCGCTGCGTGATTTATGGGATAGTTTCGGCGTCGCCAGCCGTGACTGCCGCCAGGACGGCGCAGCGATTGATGCAACCAGCCGCGCGCATTTCCTGTTCAACAGCACCATCGCCGGCATCGAGCAGGCGGATGTCTGCGCCATCATCGGCGCCAACCCACGGCGCGAAGCGGCGCTGGTCAACGCGCGCATCCGCAAAGCCTGGCGTGGCGGCAAACTTTCTATCTATCAACTGGGCGCCGAGGCTGACCTGAACTATCCGTACGGCCATCTCGGCAACGACCCGCGCATATTGGCCGACATCGCCGCCGGTCGTCATCCGCTGGCCGATGCGCTGAAAGCGGCCAAACACCCGCTATTGATTCTCGGGTCGGGCGCGCTGGCGCGTCCGGACGGCGCGGAAATTTTCGCCGCCGCCCGCGCCATTGCCGATAGCTGCAACCTCGTCAAAGACGGCTGGAACGGATTTAATGTCTTGCATTACGCAGCGGGCAGGGCAGGGGCGCTGGAGCTTGGCTTCGTGCCGTCGGAAGGTGGGCGTGACATGCATAAAATCATGGATGGCTGCCGCCAGGACGACATCAAGTTAGTCTATTTGCTTGGCGCCGATGAATTCGACATGGCGCTGCTTTCGGATGCCTTCGTCGTCTATCAGGGGCATCATGGTGACGCGGGCGCGCACCGCGCCGACATCGTGCTGCCCGGCGCCGCCTACACTGAAAAAGACGCGACCTACGTCAACCTTGAAGGCCGCGTGCAGCGCGCCCAGCGCGCCGTGTTTCCGCCCGGACAGGCGAAGGAAGACTGGACGATACTTCGCGCGCTGTCGGAAGTGTTAGGCAAAAAATTGCCGTACGATAATCTGGCGCAACTGCGCGCGCGCATGGAAAAAATCGCGCCGCATTTCGCGCAGGTGGGGGAAATTACGCCTGCCGCCTGGCCGAAAGCGCCTGAGCGCAAGGGGCATTTCCGCATTGACGCCGCGCCGTTCGGGGAATTTATTCCCAACTTTTACATGACTGACCCCATTTCCCGCGCCAGCAAAACCATGGCCGAATGCACGCGCGCGAGCGCCAGCCCGTATCTTGAGGAAGTGGCATGATGGCGTGGAATGATTTCGTAGCGCTGGCCTGGCCGCTCCTTCTCCTCATCGGCAAGATATTGCTGGTGGTGGTGCCGCTGCTCATTTGCGTGGCGATGCTCACCTGGTTCGAGCGCAAGGTGATCGCGGCGATGCAGCTTCGCAAAGGCCCCAATGTCGTCGGCTTCTTCGGGTTGCTGCAGCCGTTCGCCGACGGGCTGAAGCTGCTGCTCAAGGAAACTATCGTCCCCTCCGGCGCCAACCAGGCGCTTTTCCTCATCGCGCCGATGCTGACCTTCACGCTGGCCATGCTCGGCTGGGCGGTGATTCCGCTCTCTCCTGATTTCGTCATCGCCAATATCAATGTCGGCGTGCTCTATCTCTTCGCCGTTTCCTCGCTTTCGGTGTACGGCATCATCGTCGCCGGCTGGGCCAGCAACTCCAAATACGCCTTCCTCGGCGCCATCCGCTCCAGCGCGCAGATGGTGTCTTATGAAGTTTCCATCGGTTTTGTCATCGTCACCGTCATTCTCGTCGCCGGGTCGCTGAATCTGGGCGACATCGTACGCGCGCAATCAGGCGGCATCGGGCACTGGAACGCCTGCGGCATCCTGTTCCCGATGTTCATCGTATTTTTTATCTCCGGCCTCGCCGAAACCAACCGCCACCCGTTCGACCTGCCGGAAGCCGAGGCCGAGCTGGTCGCCGGTTACAACGTCGAATATTCGTCGATGAGCTTCGCGCTCTTTTTCCTCGGCGAATACGCCAACATGATTCTGATGTCCGGCATGACCGCCATTTTGTTCCTCGGCGGGTGGGATGCGCCCTTTGCCGTTGCACCTTTCACCCGGCTGCCGCCATTTTTGTGGTTTGCGCTCAAGGTGCTGCTCTGCCTGTTCGTGTTCGTCTGGGCGCGTGCCACGCTGCCGCGCTACCGCTACGATCAGCTTATGCGTCTGGGATGGAAAATCTTTCTGCCGCTGTCGCTGGTATGGGTGGTGATTGTCGCCGGGGTGGTTGTGCATGGTTAAATCCCGTGGCGGGTATGAACGGCGAGAGTGCAGGTTTTCTTTTCCGGGATCCCGCGCAGCCGCTGCGCGTCTCGCAGGATGTATGTATGCTTGAAACCTTCGCGCAGTGGCTGGTCGACGTCGTTCATGGTTTTGGCTATCCCGGCCTGTTTTTTGCCATGTTTCTCGGAAACGCCCTGGTGCCGATTCCGGTGGAAGCCATCATGATTCCCGCCGGCTATCTTGTCCAGCAGCGGGACATGAATCTGGTCGACGTCATGGGCAGCGCCGTCGCCGGCGATGTTCTCGGCTCGCTCTTTTCTTTTTATATCGCCTATCATTTCGGGCGGAAGTTTCTCTATAACTTCGGCAAATATTTTTTTTTCGGCCACGGCAAGATCGAGATGCTCGACCGGTTTTTCGCCGGTCACGGCGAGATTTCGGTGCTGACTGGCCGCCTGGTGCCGGGACTCCGGCATTTCATGGCGTTTCCGGCGGGATTATCGCATATGAACATCAAAAAATTCACCGTCTACACCGCCATTGGCGGTGGACTCTGGATGGCGGTTTTGGTATGTGTCGGGTATCTCATCGGCGGCAACAAGGCGTTGGTTAAGCACTATATGCCATATGTCGAAGGCGTCGCTATTATCGGGGTGGTTGTGATGATTGCTCTTTATGTAAGACATCATCGTAGAAAGAAGGATAAATCCTGTGAGCCGTGAGGCTGCGCAGGATTCACAGAGGAACCAATGGCGCTATTTAGCAATATAAAATTCGACCGCACGGCGCGCGCCTTCCTGCTCACCGAACTGCTGACGGGCTTCTGGCTCACTCTCAAATATTTCTTCAAGCGGCCGGTGACGATCAATTATCCATATGAGAAAGGCCCGCTGTCCCCGCGCTTCCGCGGCGAACATGCGCTCAGGCGTTATCCGAGCGGCGAGGAACGCTGCATCGCCTGCAAATTATGCGAATCGATCTGCCCGGCGCAGGCGATCACCATCGAGGCTGAAACCCGCGCCGACGGCTCGCGCCGCACCACGCACTACGACATCGATATGGTCAAGTGCATTTATTGCGGTTTCTGCCAGGAGGCCTGCCCGGTCGATGCCATCGTCGAAGGGCCGAATTTTGAATACGCCACCGAAACGCGCGAAGAATTGCTCTACAACAAGGAAAAACTTCTGGCCAACGGCGACCGCTGGGAACCGGCTCTGGCCGCCAACCTGGAGCTGGATAAGGAATATAGGTAAATATGGATGAAGAAAAAAAATATAATGAAGCTGCGCAGGCTTTAATCGTTGACATTGAGAAAGCGGCTGAAATGTCATGGAGTGAGTTGCGATGGTCAACCGATCCAGAATGTGACCGCCAAACAAGAATTGATGCCGATTGTTAAAAATCTGCCTAAACCTACTGCAGAAGAAAAAGAGATTTTAGACAGATTGAGCGCTGACGTGATTGATAAACTTTATCAAAGACTATTAAAATTAAACCGCGATTCAAAGAAAAATCACGAAGGTGGTAGGGATTATTAATAAACATGGCTGATCTACTCCCCACCCTCATTTTTTATCTCTTCGCCGGCATTACAGTGCTGTCGGCGTTGATGGTGATTTCGTCGAAGAATCCGGTGCATTCGGTGCTGTTCCTGATTCTCGCGTTTTTCAACGCCGCCGGGCTGTTCGTGCTGATCGGCGCCGAGTTCCTCGCCATGATTCTGGTCATTGTCTATGTCGGCGCGGTGGCGGTGCTGTTTCTCTTCGTCGTCATGATGCTCGACATTGACATCGCCGAACTGCGCGAAGGATTCCTGCGCTACCTGCCGCTGGGGCTGGTGGTGGCCGCAGCCGTGTTCGCTGAGTTATTTCTGGCGTTGCGCTGGTCGCTCGCCTCGCCGCAGAACCTTGCCATGGCGGGTCGGCCGATTCCCGCTGAGGTCAGTAATACCAGGGCCATCGGCGACGTGCTCTATACCTGGTACCTGTATCCGTTCCAGTTGTCGGGCATCATTTTGCTGATTGCCATGATCGGCGCCATCGTGCTGACGCTGCGCGCCCGCCCGCAGGCTCGCCGCCAGAACATCAAGCGGCAGATTGCACGCACGAAGAGAAGCGGCGTTGAGATTGTAAAAGTGCAAAGCGGCGAGGGGATTTCCTGATGCAACCGTACCTCTTCGGCCAGATCGGCATCATGCATTACCTCGTGCTGGCGGCGCTGATCTTTACCATCGGCATCTGCGGCATTTTTCTCAACCGCAAGAACGTCATCACGCTGCTGATGTCGATCGAACTCATCCTGCTTGCGGTCAACATCAACTTCGTCGCCTTTTCGGCGTATCTGCATGACCTCACGGGACAGATATTCGCCATGTTCATCCTCACCGTCGCGGCGGCGGAGGCGGCGATCGGCCTTGCCATCCTCGTCATCTACTTCCGCAACCGCGGCTCGATCGCGGTTGAGGATGTCAACGTGATGAAAGGATAGGGGATGATCGCGCTCGTTGTTTTCCTGCCGCTGATTGCCGCGCTGGCCGTAGGTCTTAGCGTGCGCATTATCCCGGTGCGCGCCGCGCACGCCATTACCTGCGGGGCGATGGTGATTTCGGCGCTGCTGGCGGGCATCGTGTTCTCCCGGTTTGTCGGCATTGAAAACTGGAAGGATGCATTCGGCGCGGCGGGGCTGGTATACAAGGTGACTATCGCGCCGTGGATTGTCTCCGGCGATTTCACCGCCGGTTGGACGCTGCGCGTCGATGCGCTGACCGCCATGATGCTGGTAGTGGTGACGTGGGTGTCGGCGGTGGTGCATATTTATTCGGTCGGCTACATGCATGACGACCCGCACCAGCAGCGCTTTATGGCGTATCTCTCGCTCTTCACTTTTTTCATGCTGATGCTGGTGACGTCTGACAATCTCGTGCAACTCTTCTTCGGCTGGGAAGGCGTCGGACTGTGCTCATATTTGCTCATCGGCTTCTGGTTCAAGAAACCCTCGGCCAACGCGGCGGCGATAAAAGCGTTTCTCGTCAACCGCGTCGGCGATTTCGGGTTTGCGCTGGGGATTTTTGCCACTTACGCCTTGTTTGGCACCATCCATTACGATGCGATTTTTGCCGCCGCGCCGAAACACGCGGCTGATATGATGCGCTTCCTCGGCCATGATTTTCATGCGTTGACGCTGGTTTGCGTTTTGCTTTTCATCGGCGCGATGGGAAAATCGGCGCAGATTGGCCTCCACACCTGGCTGCCCGACGCGATGGAAGGCCCGACGCCGGTTTCCGCTCTCATCCACGCGGCCACCATGGTGACGGCGGGCGTGTTCATGGTGGCGCGCCTTTCGCCGCTGTTTTCGCAATCTCCGGCCGCGCTTGCCGTAGTGACCATCGTCGGCGGCGTAACGGCCTTTTTCGCCGCGACCATCGCGCTGGTGCAGAACGACATCAAGCGCGTCATCGCCTATTCCACCTGCTCGCAGCTTGGCTACATGTTCCTCGCCTGCGGCGTCGGCGCGTACGCGGCGGGGATTTTCCACCTGATGACGCACGCGTTTTTCAAGGCGCTGTTGTTCCTCGGATCCGGCTCGGTGATTCATGGTTTTTCGGGCGAGCAGGACATGCGCAGGATGGGCGGCATCTGGCGCAAGATGCCGATTACCTACGCCTATATGTGGATCGGCTCGCTGGCGCTGTCCGGGCTGCCGCTGTTCGCCGGGTATTATTCCAAGGATTCGATCTTAGAGGCTGCCTATGCCGCCGGCGGCGGCGTTGCGCGGTTCGGCTTCTGGCTCGGCATCACCGCGGCGGCGATGACGGCGTTTTATTCCTGGCGGCTGCTGTTCATGACGTTCCACGGCAAGCCGCGCGCCTCCAGGCAGGTGATGGCGCGCGTGCATGAGTCGCCCGGCATCATGCTGAAGCCTTTGCTGCTCCTGGCGTTCGGCGCAGTGTTTGCCGGGGCGATCGGCTACCATCCGCTTGGGTTGGTGTCGCCGAAAGCGGCGTACTGGGAGGCGTCGCTGGCCGCGCAGCCGGTTCTTGAAGCCGCGCATGACGTGCCGGAGTGGGTTGGCGCGCTACCGCTTTTGGTCGCGCTGTCCGGCATTGCGGTGGCATGGATTTTCTATATCGTGCAGCCGGGGATTCCCTCGAAACTCGCTAAAGCGGTGCCTGCGCTCTACCGTTTCCTGCTCAACAAATGGTATTTTGATGAATTGTACGATTTCTTGTTTGTGCGCCCGGCGATGCGGCTGGGACGTAACCTGTGGAAGTTGTGGGACGAGAAAATCATCGACGGGCTGGGCGTGAACGGCGCGGCGCTGGTGACTTACTTAAGCGCGGCGCGCACGGCGCGGCTGCAAACCGGCTATCTCTACCATTACGCCTTTGTGATGTTGCTGGGATTCCTGCTGATACTAAGCTGGGTGATGTTTGTATGAAGAACAGTGCAACAATGCCCTCTCCTTTTGGAAGAGGATGGCGCCGGGTACGGGCGGTGCAAGCGGCAATGTCCCCGCCTTGGCCGTCTTCCGGGGGGAGAGGAAGTTCTTCATGCTAACCGCCCTTATTTTACTTCCGTTGCTCGGCGCGGCGATTATCATGCTGTTCGTGCGCGGCGAGCATGACCACGCCAAGGCCGAAGCGCGCTACATCGCGATGTTTACCACCTGCGTTACATTTTTTGTTTCTCTCTTCGTATGGATTGGCTTCGACGGAAAAAAATCCGGGTTCCAGTTCGCGGAATCGCGTGAATGGTTTTCGGGGCTGCATATCGGCTACCAGCTCGGCATTGACGGCATCTCGCTGTTCCTGCTGCTGCTGACCACCTTCCTGATGCCCGTTTGCATTTTGTGCAGTTGGGAATCCATCACCCATCGCGTGCGCGCCTTCATGGTGAGTTTCCTGCTGCTCGAATCCATGGTCATCGGCGTGTTCTGCGCGCTCGACAGCGTGCTGTTCTATCTTTTCTTCGAGGGCATGCTGATCCCGATGTATCTCATCATCGGCGTCTGGGGTGGCAAGCAGCGCATCTACGCCGCGTATAAATTCTTTCTTTACACGTTGGCCGGGTCGGTGCTGTTTCTGGTCGCCATTGCCTACCTGTATTTCACCTGCGGCACCACCAGCATCCCCGAACTGATGAAACTCGCGCCGCATTTGCCGCTGGCCGTGCAAGAGTGGCTGTTTCTCGCCATGCTGGCGTCGTTTGCCGTCAAGGTGCCGATGTGGCCGCTGCATACCTGGCTGCCGGACGCGCACGTGCAGGCGCCGACCGCCGGTTCAGTCATTCTCGCCGGTATTCTGCTGAAAATGGGCGCGTACGGATTCCTGCGGTTTTCACTGCCGATGTTGCCTGAGGCGTCGCATTATTTCGCGCCGATGATGTTCGGCCTTTCCATCATCGCCATTGTTTACACCTCGCTGGTGGCGCTCGTGCAGACTGATATGAAGAAGCTCATCGCCTATTCGTCGGTGGCGCATATGGGCTTTGTCACGCTCGGCATTTTCACCTTCACCATGCAGGGCATCGAGGGCGCGCTGGTGCAGATGGTCAGTCATGGTTTGGTTTCGGGCGCGTTATTCCTTTGCGTCGGCGTGGTGTATGACAGATTGCATACGCGCGAGATTGCGCGCTATGGCGGCGTGGCGAATGTGATGCCGAAATACGCCGCCGTGTTCCTGTTCTTCACCATGGCGGCGGTGGGACTTCCTTCCACCTCCGGGTTCGTCGGCGAATTCCTGGTACTGGCCGGCGCGTTCAAGGCGAGTACGTGGATGGCTTTTCTGGCGGCCACCGGCGTGGTGCTCGGCGCGGCGTATATGCTTTGGCTTTACCGCCGCATCGCCTTAGGCGAGGTGGTGCATGACGATGTGAAAGCGATGCCGGACATCAGCGCGCGCGAGATGACATTCTTCATTCCCATCGTGCTGCTGGTGGTGTGGATAGGCCTTTATCCCAAGCCTTATTTCTCGGCGATGGAAGCGTCGGTGACGAACCTTATGTCGCAGGCGGAATCGCCGTTGCCTGAATCGCTTGAGCGTTCCAGGGCGGTTCCGCCGTCCTCGCGGCGCGTGGGCAAGGTAAAACCGGACTCCCCCAGGATTTTACAAGAGCGAAATTCGGGAAATGACGGGAAGGGGGGGCGCTGATGGGCGATATTTCAATGCTCAGTCTGCGCCTGTTGCTGCCGGAACTCTATCTCGGCGTGATGGCGCTGTTTTTATTGATGACGGCGGTGCTTTTCTGCAAGCGCGCCTGTAACGCCATGCTGTTCGGTGCGTTGTTCACCCTATTCGGCACCGCGTTCTTCCTCTGGCCGCGGCTTGATGCGCAGGCGCTCATTATCTTCAACGGCATGTTCGCCAGCAGCGGCTTCATCGTATTCGCGCAGTTGCTGATTCTTGCCGCCGCCGCGCTTTCGATATTGCTGGCGGCCGGTTGGCTGAAGGAAGGTGAGTGGCAACCTGCCTGCGCCGAAGCGGATCCGGGTGATGAAATGGAATTCTCGGAAAAATCCTCCGTTCGGCTTCGCGCAGGCAGGCCGTCGGAATTCCTGGTGCTGGTGCTGCTGGCGGTGCTTGGCATGGTGCTGATGGTTGCGGCCAATGATCTGTTGACGCTGTACCTGGCGCTGGAAATGTCAAGCCTGTCGCTCTACGTGCTGGCGGCGTTTGCGCGCGATGATGCCAAATCAAGCGAAGCGGGGCTTAAATATTTCGTCCTCGGCGCGCTGGCCTCCGGTATGCTGCTCTTCGGCATGTCTTTGATTTACGGCTTCGCCGGCACCACCGGCTTTGCGCCGCTTTCCATGCTGTTCGCCGCCCATGCGGCGAGCAAGGGAATTATCGTTGGCATGGTGCTTATCATTATCGGCTTCTGCTTCAAAATTTCCGCCGCGCCCTTCCATATGTGGGCACCGGACGTGTACGAAGGCGCGCCGACGCCGGTGACCGCCTTCTTCGCCGCCGCGCCGAAAGCGGCGGCGCTGGCGTTGTTCACGCGCGTCATGCTTGGTCCGTTTGATCCGCTGGTCGGCCAGTGGCAGCAGGTGGTTATTTTTATTTCCATTGCCTCGATGGCAGTCGGCGCGCTGGCCGCCATCATGCAGACCAACATCAAGCGCCTGCTGGCTTACAGCTCCATCGGCCATGCCGGTTTCATGCTGATGGGACTGGCCGCCGGCAACACCGGCGGCGCACAGGCGCTGCTTATTTATCTCGTGCTGTATGTATTCATGAGCGCGGGGGCGTTCGGCTGCGTGCTGCTGATGAAGCGAGGCGGGCATTACACCGAGGACATCCGCGATCTGGCGGGTTTGGGGCATACGCACCCGGTGCGTGCGGCCGTCCTTGCCGCCTTCATGTTCTCGCTGGCGGGGATTCCGCCGCTGGCCGGGTTTTTCGGCAAGCTGTACGTGGTGCTGGCGGCCGTCAGCGCGCACCTGGTGTGGTTGGCCGTCATCGGCGTGATTACTTCCGTCGTCAGCGGGTACTACTATATCAAGGTGGTCAAGATTATGTATTTCGATGATCCGCGCGAGCCGTTCGATGCGCCGTCGTCGCGGCTGCTCGTCATTGGCATCGGCATCGCCGCCGTGGTGACGCTCCTCTTCTTCCTCTGGCCGACGCCGCTGGTGGCGCAGGCGAAAATCGCGGCGGGGGCGCTGCTGCATTAATATGCGTGCGAGAAAACAACCCGCCCCCGCCAACCTGCTCAACGATTATCACCTGTTGTCGTTCGACTCGCTGGATTCGACGAACGAGGAAGCCAGGCGCCTCGCCAAAGGCGGCGGGCGGCACGGCGCGGTCATCTGGGCGAAGCGGCAGACGGCGGGCAAGGGACGTATGGGACGCGAGTGGGTGTCGCCGGAGGGGAATCTTTTCGTTTCCATCCTGCTGAACCCGGAAAAACCGCTGGAGGTGCTCGGGCAGCTTTCCTTTGTGGCAGCAGTAGCCGCCATTGACGCGCTGGCCGGGATGCCGCCGGAAGATGCGAAACTGGAATGCAAATGGCCGAACGACATTCTTCTGAAAGGGCGCAAGCTCGGCGGCATATTGCTCGAATCGTTCCAGGAAAACGGCAAGCAGTGGGTGATCGTCGGCGTCGGCATCAATGTCGACAACTGCCCGGAGAATACGGCATTCCCCGCGACGTGCCTCAAAGAGGCGGGTGTGGAACTGGTGTCGGCAAAAATCATTCTTTCGCGTTTCATCCACCATTTCATCGAGCGGTACAATGAGTGGAACCGCAAGGGCTTCGGCTTCGTGCGCAAGGCGTGGGTGATGGCGGCGTGGGGGCTTAACCGCCGCCTGCGCGTGGGCGACATCGAGGGCGCGTGCGAAGGCATCGACGCGAAGGGCAGCCTCCTGCTTCGGTGCGACGACGGCAACCGCCGGGAAATCCATGCGGGCGATGTGACGCCGGTGGAGGCGATGCAGCCATGCTCCTGACGATTGACGCCGGCAACACGCATGTCGTCTTCGCCGTGTTCGACGGCGATAAGCTCAAAGGCCAGTGGCGCATCCATACCGATGCGCGCCGCACCGCCGATGAATATGGCGTCTGGCTGACGCAGGTGCTGGAACATGCCGGCATCGCACCCAAAAAAATCACCGGGGCGATTCTTTCTTCCGTGGTGCCGCAGGCGATTTTCGATCTGCGGCAGTTGGCGAAGCGCTATTTTAATACGGAGCTTTTGGTCATCGGCGACCCGCGGCTGAAGATAAAATCCGGCATCGGCGTCAAGATTGATAATCCTTCCGAAGTCGGCGCCGACCGGCTGGTCAATGCCTTTGCCGCGTGGCAAAAATTCAAGCAGGCGCTGATCGTGGTGGATTTCGGCACGGCGACGACGTTCGACGTGGTGAGCGGCAAAGGCGATTATATCGGCGGCGTCATCGCGCCGGGCGTGAATCTGGCGCTCGAGGCGCTGCACCGCGCCGCCGCGAAACTCCCGACAGTGGCCATCCAGCCGCCGGAGAAGGCCATCGGCACCAATACGGTGGGCGCCATGCAATCGGGCATTTATTACGGCTATGCCGGATTGGTGGAGGGCATCGTGGCGAGGATTAAGGCGGAATATTTTAGCTCCCCCCTTGGGAGGAGCAGAAAAATGAAAGTAATTGCCACTGGCGGACTGGCATCGCTCTATGCTAAAGCTTGTCCGGCCATCGACCGGCTAGAGCCGGATTTGACGATTTTCGGCTTAAAAGAATTGTATGAGATGAACAAATAGTCGTCATTCCCGCGAAGGCGGGAATCCAGCTTTACTTGCGGCAGCAAGGAAAAAAGTGTTTTTCACGGCGCAGACGCGCCTTTAACTGGATTCCCGCCTGCGCGGGAATGACAAAGAAAGAATAAAATGACCTTCAACTTCTCCCAATACCGCGACCAGCTTTTATTTGTTCCCCTCGGCGGGTCGAACGAAATCGGCATGAACCTGAACCTGTACGGCTATCAGGGAAAATGGCTGATGGTGGATTGCGGCATCGGCTTCGCCGGCGATTATTTGCCGGGCGTGGAAATCATCGTGCCGGATATTTCCTTCATCATCGAGCATAAAAAAGATTTGCTCGGCCTCGTCATCACCCACGCGCATGAGGATCATCTCGGCGCCGTGCCGTATCTCTGGCGCGAGCTGGAATGCCCGGTGTACGCCACGCCATTCACCGCCGCGTTTCTTTCACACAAGCTGTCGGAAATGGGGCCGGGGAAAAAGCCCGCCATCATCCCGATGGAAGCGGGTGGCAAGGTGGACATCGCGCCATTCGCGCTGGAGCTGATTGAGCTGACGCATTCGATTCCGGAAATGCAGGCGGTGGCGATCAACACGAAAAAAGGCGTCATCATGCATACCGGCGACTGGAAGTTCGACGCCGATCCGCTGATCGGCCCGGTGTCGGATTACGCGGCGCTGAAAAAATACGGCGCCGGCAACGTGCTCGCCATGGTCTGCGATTCGACCAATGTGTTCGTCGAGGGTGAATCCGGTTCCGAGGGCGAGGTGCGCGAGCATTTAAGCAAGCTCATCGGCGAGTGCAAACAGCGCGCCGTGGTGACAACCTTCGCCTCCAACCTCGCGCGCGTCGCCACCATTATCCGCGCGGCGCAGGACGCCGGGCGCGTCATTGCGCTGGCCGGTCGCTCGCTGCACCGCGTCGTCGCGGCGGCGAAGGAAAGCGGCTATTTGAGCAACGATGCCGAATTCATCAACGACCGCGAGGTGATGAGCCTGCCGCGCCAGGACGTGCTGGTCTTATGCACCGGCTGCCAGGGCGAGCCGCGCGCCGCGCTGACGCGCATCGCCGGCGGCGAGCACCAGAGCATCCGCCTGCAGCCCGGCGACACGGTGATTTTCTCGTCGCGCAAGATTCCCGGCAACGAGTCGAAGATCAACCGCATCAACAACCGGCTGATTCAGGGCGGCATTGAGGTTATCACCGACAAGGATTATTTCATCCACGTCTCCGGCCATCCGGCGCGCGGGGAATTGAAACGCATGTATGAAATGGTGCAGCCGAAAATCGCCGTGCCGACGCATGGCGAGCCGCGCCACCTGCATGAGCACGCCAAGTTAGCGCGCTTACTTGGCGTCAAGGAAGCGGTGGAAGCCTATAACGGCGCGATTGTGCTTTTGGAAGAAGGCGAGGCGGCTGTTATCGGAAAAGTGCATTCGGGTTATGTGGCGATTGACGGCACGTCGCTGATTCCCACCGACGGCGACGTCATCCGCACGCGGCGCAAACTGCGCGACGACGGGGCGGTGTTCGCCTCCGTCGCTGTTGCCAAAAACGGCGAGGTGAAGCAGGTGCGGCTGGCCGCGCCGGGACTCCTCGACGCCAGGGAAGACGGCGAATTGCTGGAGGAATGGGAGGCGGAAGTGGCGCGCATCGCCGGCAGCGGCAAGCGCATCGGCGAGGAGCAGGTGAAAGAACAGGTGCGGCTGGCGCTACGAAAAATAATCAAGCAGGAGTTGGATAAAAAACCGGTGATTGAAGTGCAGGTGCTGAAAGTATGACGCATTCTTCCTTTCCCGGTTTTCCTGAGCTTCGCCGGCGCTTGGCTTGAAACCCTCTCCTTTCCCATGAACGGAAGAGGGGAAGGAGAAAAATACCTTCTACGAATGCAACCTTTGGCCGGTGTCAATGCCTGGCGTCTTGCGTGCCTGGGCGATTCTATCCTGCCATTTGCCGTCCGCCGCCGCCTGCGCGCGCATCTGCCCGACGGCCATGCCCCGCTCCATCGACACCTGCACCGCCCTGACCGCATCTTCAATCGGCACTTTGCCCGATTCGCGGCTCCGGACGACGCCGGTTATGGTGCCCGAAAACGCCCCGATTGATGCGAACATGCTGCCGAGGGCAATGGCGCCTTCCGTCGCGCCCGCCAATATTCCCGGCCCAATGCCGGACGCGACCGCCGCCACGATGGCGCCGATGGCGGCGCCGGCGGCAATGCCCAATAATCCGCCGACTGCCATGCCTTTAACGTTGCCCTTGATGCCCTCCCACATCGAGCGGAGGAAGGAAGGTGCGCCCGTTTCGTTTTCCATAGTCATTTCTCCTTGCTGGGTACTGTTATTGCCTGATTGCCGTAGTGACTGTTTTTCCGGCTTCACGCGGCAGGTGGCACGGCGGCGTTATATCGAGATCGGCTTGCCGCCGCGGTTCAATTTTTTGACTGCGCCCGTCGGCTTGCGACTGTTGCGCCTGATGTGACGCTTCGGCTTCCCTGACGCTTTCATAGGCGCCGATGCCGCCGGAGATCAGGCCGCCCAGCAATAATCCGAAACCAATGCGCCCTGCCAGATCGCCCGCGTTATAGGCATTGGCAACGCCCAGTAAATCACCGCCGCCGCCGGTGAATGATCCCAGCAGCGCCGATCCGCCATACAGCAGTCCCAGGAACATCAGGCCGCGCGGAAGGTAGTCGATGGTGGTCTTGACGAAACCTTTGACGCCGGCCTTGATTTTTTCCCAGGT
The DNA here is from genome assembly GCA_028873525.1 of Pseudomonadota bacterium. GTDB lineage: Bacteria > Pseudomonadota > Alphaproteobacteria > Rickettsiales > SXRF01 > JABDCD01. The sequence continues at coordinate 1,582 of JAGWIM010000036.1, read as the reverse complement.
GGACAGCGCCGGCGCGGCTGGCGGTGTGAGGTTATCCTGGGCCATAACCCTGCCTCGGCTGACTTGCGTCGATCGCCTGCGCGCGGCGGTCCATTTCACAGGCGCAAAAGTTTTTTTCCGGTGGGGCGCTCGTTTGATCGGGTGCCTGCCGGGGCGAAGGTTGTATCTGCGGAGATTGGCGCGCCTGCGCGTATTCCCACGCCAACTGCGCCGCCTGTTCGGTGGACAGTTTCGCCTGCTGCTGGCGCGTTTCGGCGACGGCGCCCAGCGTGCCGCCAATGACCATGGCCATTATGCCGAAGCCGCTGGCCAGCGCTGATAATCCAAACCCGAAACCGGCGGTCAAGGCTTCTTCCAGGGTCGGCGCAACCATGGATGCCGCGGAGGTTCCATGCGTGAGGATGCCCGCATATGTGCCGAACCCGAAGGTGAACGTTATCGCCGCGACGACGGCGATGGCACTCAGCAGCAGCCCTTTGCCGAAGCCACTGGCGGCGACCGTCTGCGTGCCGCGCCATAATTTTCCGCCGGCATTGGCCAGTCCGGCGTCATAATTGTCCTTGACGATGTCTCCGGGGCCGCGGAGCATACCCCTTTGTTTCGCTGCTGGCATGGTTATGCAACTCCCTGATGCTCTATCTGTCACCAGTATAACAGATAACTACGGCATTATAGTGTTAAGGTTTCATGACATCCGTGGCTTAATGCGGGATGGAATTCGTATGATCCATGTTGAGAAGCGCTTTTTTGGCCGAGGCCAGAGCCTTGTCGCGGTGATAAGTATCCGACGCCGGATATTCGATTCGGCGTTCATAGACCACCGTGGCAATTGGCGATTTTTCTATATGTTTTTCAATTTGTTGTTCTTTCCGAATGACGGCTGACGGCGCGTGGCCGGGGGCGGCTGAAGAAAACATGTCTTTGAATAATCCCTTGAATAAAGAATCGGTTTTGTCGAACAGCTTACGGAAAATATCGCGGTTGATGCCGAAGCTGGCGCCGATGGCGCCCATGGCTATCATTGAAAAGGCATACTGGCTGGCTTCCGGCAATGCACCGCTGTCGTACAGCAAGGTGGTTCCCAGTTCTTTCATGAGGATTTCGGTCAGGCCGCCAAATTGCAGCAAGGCGCCCACCGCCAGCCCGATGACCAGACCGACGGCGGCAATATTCCAGAAAACGTATTTATTTCTGGTCGGCGGGATGTTCTTATTGTAGTGGGTGGTGCGGTAATGCTGCTGTTTTACAGTATCCGGTTCACCGGCGGCGGCATACCCCGGCTTGCCTGAGAGTATTGCTTTCAACTCGTTGATTTCCTGTTTTATTTCTGAAAATTTACCGGTTTCAAATGATTTCATGCGGTCTTCCGCGGTTTCCTGCGACGCCGCCACGGCGCCGGTTACCTTGCCTACGGTGTCGAAATCATGTGCGCCGTAGATCATGCCGCCGGCGGTAAAACCACCGATGATGGCGGCGAAGCTCAGGCCGGTCAGCCCGGCTCCCGCCGGCAGCAGGGAAATGGCCAGTACCGCCGTGATCCCGGCCACCAGGCCGATCAGCGCGCCGATAAAAAGCCCGCCTA
>JAGWIM010000035.1 GCA_028873525.1 Pseudomonadota bacterium | reverse complement strand
TCGGCTAAGTTATTGAAAATGTTGGTTGCGGGGGCCGGATTTGAACCGACGACCTTCAGGTTATGAGCCTGACGAGCTACCGGGCTGCTCCACCCCGCGTCACCAGATAACGGACTGCTATGACAGCCCGGAATACGCCTTCCGGATTTTACGTCGGTGGCGGTTTGCTTGCATTCTTGCTGGCACGGCGGCGGAAAAGCCGCAGGTACGGCCAACAACGCCGGCCGCTTATACACCAATTCTGCACAAACGCAAGCCCTTGTGTGGCGCAGGGCCGCTTAACCCTCCGAAACCGGGCAGTGGCGCCCGGGCGCGAGAATATCGTTCGGATCGGGTATGGTTTTAATCTGCGCCACCAGCGCAAAAAATTCAGGCCTGGTCTTGCCAGCATTTCCATCCGATCAACAGCGGCGCGATGCGGCCATGCACCCGGCTGCCGTCATCTTATCCCCAATGACGGCATCCGCTGCCCAGCAGCGGCAACCTGCGCGGGATCACTGCCTGTGCAATGGACCGCGTGCAGGAAACGTCCGCCGCCTTGCGCGCGCTTAACGTCGCGCGATTTCAGATGCGTTGCGGATCACGCTGCCTGCGGGCAAGAAGGCAAAGGAGGCTACATTATTCTTCGCCCACAGCACGAGAGCCTGTTTGCAGCGCACGAATTGAAGCAGCATTAACTTCTTGAAAAATGCGTTTGAATAAAGGCCGTTCACCTTGACCGTCCAGTTGGCTTTGATGATAACGCGGGACGCGTGCCCATACTTCCTGCATTTCGCGCACGTTGTTTATCCAGTAGGCAGGTTTGAAAATGGCGGCAAGTTGCCCTTTGTCTGCGAGCAATTCGATATTGGAATTACTCGCGCCAGCTTCGCGTTGGATAAGGTCATCCTTTGATAATTTACCACCGACCGCGCTAAGCGCCTGCAATGCTTTATCAAGCATTCCTGCTTCCACAGCCTGCCTAAATACGCTTTTGCCGCCCTCTGCCGGTTTCATCAACGCTTCCCGCGACGCAGGAGCATCCAACTGCCGGGCCAGCGCTGCGGGTTCAAGTGCAGCAGGCGGGGTAACAACAGGTAAAGTTTCCACCACCGGCTCTTGTCGCACAGGCGCTGCTTCCACAGGCTTGGTTGATCTTCCTTGCCGCCGCGCCACTTCCTCGCGGTAGGCTTCCGCCATTGCGTCTAAATCCCCCGAAATTTCCGAAGAAACGCCGCGCTGTACTGCCCGCATAATATATCCCGCTGTGGCCGGGGCGCAGTTGGTAAGCGCATAATCATACGCTGACATAGCCGTGCCGCGCTCTTTAATTGCTATCGCTCCCCATAGTTTATCGGGCCGGCCATGGTAGTAATGCACCAGGGCATCCACCACCATCATTACGGTGGTATCATGACAGTGCATAGCCGCTTGCATTAAGGGCGTAACCTTGCTTTTCGTGCGTGAATCAGGATTTGCGCCAGCTTCCAATAAGAACAGTACCGCCATATCGTGTCCTTGGCGTGCAGCGGCGGCAATGGCGGTCATTCTCTCTTTATCACCGCGCAGTTGGTACTCATAATTGACATTAACGTCTTTTTCTTCCCAAATCATGAGCGCCTGTTCCATATCGCCGGATTCGCAGGCGCGCCAGAAATCAATATTATCCTGTTCCGTTGCCGGTTCCTGATTGCGGCTCATGCGCGAAAAGCGCGGTTTATGGTCAGGGGCCACGCCGCGCTGGGGTTGCGGCACTTTACGGCGTGTGCGGTCATTGCAGACATAGCCATTTACAAACTGGAGGTGGTCGCCGCGATCTCCGGCCAATTCACACAAGGATTTATTGCGCGCATGGCCGTGACGCTTATCGAACCATTCCTGCTCGGTAATAAATTCGCCGCGTTCGGCCAATACCTCGATTACATCATCAATGCACCCCAGCACAGCTTCCGCCTGGATCGCTGCAGGGTCATCCGCGAAATAATCCGACTTGGAAAATTGCGCAAGCCTTCTGCGGTCTTTTTTGAATCCGGCGTCAAGAATCTGGCTAAAGCGGTCTGACATATTACGCTTCTCCTACTGCGCGCGCGCCCAGCTGCAATAGCTTGACCGAGAGGGCATTAGATTCCTGTAAAATGCGCTTGTACGATGGCCGTCCTTCTTTTCCGTCAAGCTGCTGTTTATGGCTGTTATGGACGCGCGACCAGCATTCCTGCATTTCCCGCACGTTATTTCCCCAATTATCCGGCGTAAACACAAGGGCCAATTTTCCTTGTTCGGCCAGCAAATCCAAATTCGATTTATCCGAACCGCCATTGCGATCTAGCAACTCTGCTTTGCCAAGGCGGTCTTCACTAATCGCCAGTATATCAAAAATTTTATCCGTCTGGCCGAACTCAATACCCTTATGCAGCAGCGTTTTTCCATCGGAGGCTTTTTTCAGCAGGTCTTCTTTCGTTAGACGTTCTCCGCTGTGATCCAGTTGGTCAACGACCTGGTCGATATGATCCCATGTCGGCTTGAATTCGAGCGCCGATTGGGTTTTACCCTCACGCGGCAGCAACTGCGCTTTACTGCTTATTTCCGCAATCGGGTAAGTGAGCAGATAGGCGGCGGCAAACGCATCGTCATATTTTACCTGCGATGCATAATCACTCGGCAGCGCTTTCCATGTTTCCTGTAGCTCGGCCAGCTTGCCCTTCCAACGCTCGGCCTTGAACAATTCCGGCAATTTTCCACGCTCACCCAGCACACGATATGCTTCCGTATCTTTAAGCGTTTTTGCGTCCCATTCCAATACCTGCGGGAGCATTTCCATTACCGCCTGATCTATCACCGCTGCCGTAGAATTTTGCCCTTTTCCCTTCGCAGCCATATACGGTGAATAGCCATCACAATCTTTGAATGTTAGCGCCTTGAACAGCCCGGTCGCGTCATCACCATATTTTTCTTTCAGCTTGGGAATAATTTTTTGTGCGATAGCTGTTGCACCGGCATAACCGGCCATAGTCAGGGCCGAAGCATTATAGCGTTCGGAAGACCTGGCATCAGGATTTGCTCCGCCTTCTATTAGCGCATCGTATGCCGCTTCCTGACCTTTATAGGCAGCGATCATTACCGGAGGCCATTTCTTATCCCCATAGCCTGCATTGAAATCCGCTGTTTTTGCTGCGGCAAAACGCTTAATCAGCGCAGCATCGCCACGTTCGGCCGCGCAGTAAACATCCCAAATACTTCCCCTCGCTACCATTACCTGGGTAGTGGCTTCTTTTATTACATCGGCTGCTTCCGTTTTTCCCGCATTACGCGCCGCATCTTCTGGTGTACGATCATCCGTACCTTTTTGGGTTAGGGCACCATATAACTGTTGTGGCTGGTATTTATATATCTGCTGGAGCTTTTTAACCGTTCGCTGAATCAGTGGTAAATCACCGGCACGCGCGGCCACATTTAAGAATGTATTTCCATCCGAAAAAACCTTGGTGACATCGGGATTACCCTGGGTGACCATTTTTAGCTGTGCGCGTGAAATTGCAGCCTCGATAATCGGCACGGCATCACGGAAGCTATTATGACCTGTTTCCTGAATCGGCGTTTCGTTATCCCCGTCTTTTCTGGTGAGCGCATCAAATAGCGCAGCCGGATTGTCTGCATATTGTTTTTCAAGCGCAGCAACGACTTTCCCCACCACTTCAGTGCCGCCTTTATAAGCGGCGATATGAATAGGATTATATTTTCCTATTTTAACATCAGCATTGGCCCCGGCTGCAGCGAGTGCTTCCACCATATCAGCATCGCCTTTATGAGCGCACGCCCACAAAGCAGTGCCTTCATCGGTAGTGCGTTTATACTCAAGGTCTATTAACCCCAATCGAAGGGCAGCCTTTACCTTAGCGAGGTCATTATTTACCGCTGCATCCCAAAATGCCTGATTACCCATTGTAAAAAGATGGCCAAGATTGTGGTCTTTTATGTCCTGTGCTGTCAGTTTATCGCCATGACGTTCTAGTAAATCAAAAATTTTGTCCTGCTGGCCTGCATTGATACCGATTTCAAGATAAGTTCTACCTTTGCCATTTTTACGGAGGAAATCGTCTTTAGTTAGTTTCTGGCCACGCTTTCCATCTAGTATCTCAACAATTTGATCGAATTTTTTCCAGGTGCGGCTATCATCGAACGGCGCGAGGCCGTTATCATTCGCGGTAAATAATTGCTCTTTTTTCAGCGATGATGTGATCTTAAATTCCGGGCCACTAAGGGCTTGCGCGTCTGCTTTCAATTTTTCAAAATCAATTTTGCTTTTATAAACGCTTGGCACCATTTGCCAGAGCGCTTCCATCTCTGCAATACGATTAACCCACAAATCAGGCTTAAAAACTTTGTCTAAACACTTACAGTAACCGGCATAGCCAATAACGGTATAAGTACCTGCTTTCTCTTCGAATCTTAAAAGCCAATCCTGCAATCTTATAGGGTCACCTATCTCATTTAGAGCTGACATTATATAATCTATATGAGTAATCGGGCGTGCATTATCGGAATTGCCATCACTACAAATCAGTGCTGGAAATTTCCCATACGCTTTATAATCAATGAAATCTTCACGAGCGAAATCCGTTCCTGCCGCTTGCAATTTTTTTCTTAGATTAGGCAGTTTACCCCTCGAACAGTAAGACATTAGACCGATTAGAAAGCCGTTGCCATCAGGGCTATACAGTTCTCTTTTTATTGAGCTAAGCGCCATATTACACCTCCAAAAATACCGTTTTCGGCTGGCCGTTCCGGGTAAGGATACGCTCGGCAATTTCCCGCGTCATGGCAGCCGCGCGGGGCACAAAAATAGCGCCGATATTGGCATCCTGAGCGGCGCTTTCAAAACCTTCCGAATCCTGCGCTTCCGCCACATGGTTGCTATCTTTGAGATAGGTAATTTGCCAGCCAACGGTTACGGCATAAATACCACTACCGCTGACATCGGCGATTTTTTGCTTCATTAATCCCTGCTTGGCGAGAGTTGCCAGTAAGGATTCTTTCTGTTGCGTATCAAGTTTGATTGCGGTTTTCATGGCTTATCTTCCTTGCTTTGCAGTGGTGGGCTGGAAGCTGCGCGAAAGTTGCGACAACTCATCCAATTGCTTAATATCGGTGACATAATTTTTAACGTCGCAGCGCGTGATGTCTCTCGTCATCATGTCGGCCAGTGGCAAATCATCGCTGCGATAGCGCGGCAATATGGAGTTTCGCATCTGGAACGCGCCCTTTAGGTCGTCCATCACTTCGGGCGGCTTTCCTTCGAGCAGTTGGTTGATGGCGCGGCTTAGTGTTGCGGTAGCGTTAGGCTTTGTGCGATCCACATAGGTTACGTTCGTGCGCTGCATCATCCGCAGCACGCGCGCGTCCACGCCATCGGCAACGATAATGGTCTTATCCGCCTTGTCGTCGCGGATAACGTGAATCGGCACCTCATGCGGCTTATCGCCGCCTTTTTGGCAAAGCACGGTGGTAATGGATACGCCCTGTTTCGGGTTATCGCGCATCGCCATACGCAGCGACTGATTATCTTCTTCATTGTCGCTGTAAAATGCGCCTTGTTCGCCCGCGCTGATCATGGACTTGTTCCACAAGGCGGCAAGGTTAGAAGCGCGCATGGCGGGGATTGCCAACGCCATAATTAATGCGTCATGGTCGGCCAGCTTTTCAACAGGCACCGCCAGCGCCGATTTACGCGCCGGGTCATAGGTGCTGTCATGCGCGAGAACGGCGCCAAACGGATTGACCGACACATCATCCAGATCGCTATTAGGCACTCGCAGGCGCGTAGAATGTGTGCTAACCACCGTATCTTTCGGCTGTACCTGTGCGGCATCGCGCAACGCTTTTTCCACCTGCCTTACATCGATCATATCGTCATTATTGGTCGATAAATCAGGGTAGCGGCTGCGCAGGAAATCGCAGAGCAGGTCGCGCACCATCTCTGCCTGCTGGCTAACCGACTGGCCTTTGAAACTGTCAATGTCAAGCAAATCGGCCAGCAACTTCGAGTCGCCGCGCCGCGCTTCTTTCAAATCCGGGGCAAGAATGCCGGATTGTACCGCCAGCTGGGTTAGGTGCTTATTGAGCGCCGGTTTTGGAATCTGGCGGGTGGTGTTGTCGATTTCATTGATGATCGCGCCCGTTAGCCGTGTGCCATAGCGCAATTCCGTTTCTTCCTTCGGCAGATCATCCGGGTTTCTTGGCAGTTTTCTTCCGCGCAAATTAAAGCCGCCGCTCTGTTGCAACGGTATGGTTTCCGGCGTGACGTTTTCCGCCTTATTCAAATGCCCCATCATCATGCGAAGCCCGACGCCGACCATTTTTGTATAATGCTCGTCGGCCTCCATCATCAGCGCATTGAAATGCTGGGCCTCATTTCCACCGGCTTGCATTTTTTTCTGCAATTCTTCCCGATCCATTGTTTCGGCCCAGGTGTGATAGAATTTGGCAAGTTTGGCCGAGGCGTCGATCACTTCTTCCCAATGGTCGATCATCGCGCGCTGGTGAGAAGGCACTACCTCCTGACCATCAGCGCCTAAACCCCGCAGGTATTGCAGGAAGTCGGTAAAATCTTTTTTCTTTTCTCCCTCAGGAATATTTTGCTGCTTATCCCATGCCGCCTGCTGCATGTGGTAAAGTGTTGATATCGGCAGCCCGGTCAATTTCTGGCAAATACGATGCTGGAAATCTTCCACGCTCGGCCTGCCGATAAAATGTTTCTGTTTGAAACGGGTATAGACCGACTCCGGTAAACCCTGCGTAGAAGTACCATCACCCACATGGTTGCCGTTAGCGGATACATAACAGCCGGAGCCGAACTGCGCGCTGCTTAGGGAATAGGATTCACCGGATTTACTATAAACCGTGTATTCCTTTTCCTCGCCGTTGATCACCTGTAGCGGCACTTTTATCTTATCAAAGCCGCCCGGCTTGGCGAGGTTGACCTCATCAAGAATGAGGTTGCGGTCTTCTTCCACCGCCTGCAGCAGCTTTCCTTTTTGTTCCTTGAAACTTATATCGCTAATGCCATTCATTTGAATGCCCTCATCGCGGGCGAATTCGTGCAGGGCTACACGCGCTTTTTCTAAAACTTGCTCACGCGTTGGCGCGTTATCTTTCATGGCTTCTTCCTTGGGAAGATTACCGAACTCGCTCCAATCCCATGCGATTTTATCGCCTTCCATAGAAAACACCTGCCGCAATTCCGGGCGGCGCAGCACTTCCAGTGACGGCGCCTTTAACGAGTTATCCCCGCTGTTATGTTCACTGAGGCGTTTTTGAATGCGGGAATAAAGATCGGGATTTGAGCCACGATCCAGCACCAGTTCAAAAAGCAAATCGCCTAAATCGCGCCCTGCACAATCGAAAAACAACGGCGGCTTCGGATCGCGCAGGCGTGAATGGTAATGTGCGCCGTAGGATTTACCTATACCAGGCGCGCCGATCACCAATTCCAAACGGTCTTTCGAGGTAGGCATGCGCGCATTAGAGCTTTCCTTGAAATACTGCAACATGCTGGGGACAGGCATGTCACGGTAGGCGATGCCGACAACGCGCTCATACGCTTTTTCCTGCGCCTTATCGGCAATATCGCGCTCCTGCTCCGGCGTTAAAGCTGCGCCGGAATTCGCCGCAAGCGCCTGTTCGGTCATTTGCTCTTGATAATGCCCAAACCACTTTGAATAAATTTGGAGCGGTTTATCCTGATTCTCCACCGTTTTGATGACGGTCGAATAGCCCTTGCCAGGCTCATAATCGACTTCCAGCGAAGGCCACGGCCATTCCGGTACACCAAGATCGAAGCGCTTTACATTCAACACTTCTGCAGGTCTTTTTGCCATAATTTTTCCCTCTTTTTACATTCGCCGGTTGGCTGTTTTCAGTTCGCTTGTCTTTTCCCGGTAAGGAATTGCCTTCATATCGCCGGTCAACATGCGGCCACGCAGCAAATCGACTAAGCCTTGCTGGATGTCCTCCGCATTGTTGAAATGTTTTACGCCGCATTTGTTTTTCCCCGTCTGCGCCACTTGTTCCATCAGCGAATCCATGTGGGTGTGATTGGGATTAATGATCGCCACGTCGAGCGTTACATGCGGGCAATGTTCCATCAGTTGCTTCACTGTTTCGCAGGCTTTGCTGTAATCATTGATGTCGCCGTCAGATACGACGAAGAAATGCGAGCATCCGGCAAAAGATTCTGGATCGCATTTCCGGTCGGCGATAGTTTTCGTCATGGTTTTAATGGCCGGAGCGAGGTCGGTTCCCCAATCGTAACCATCCTTGGCAGCGGCAATCGCTTTGCCTATCGCCACAGGATTATCGCCGGGCTTGGCGAGTACCATCGGCGGGTTATTGCCCCACATAAGAACATAAGGGTTGAGATTGGCTAATTTTGCCGCTTCATACAGAGTCACGCCGGTCTTTACGGCGTTGTCCATCTTCGCGCCGCGCATACTGCCCGAACCGTCGATCATGATGACGATATCGATAGGCGCAGGAACCTTTTTATCCGGCGTATCTTGTGTAAAGCGGTCAAAATCCCGCTCAGAAATTTCCTGACCACGAAATCTTTTCACCATTAAGTCACGATGTTCGGGAAGCTGGAACCGCCCTAAATCGCCATCTTCCGGCAATAAGGTGCGCTCTTTCACGGGCTGCGGCACGAAATGCACCTGCTTTTCTTGAATCTTTTTGAGCATATCCGAGATGTATCGGATAGTAAGAGCCTGCGGCGTGACGATAGCCATATAATCGTTCCACTGGCCGGTGGGCGCTGCGGTGGGCGCGTCGAAAGAGTACGAGCCGCCGTGCGAATTGCTACCGGGGCCTCCGCTATTTTTCAGCGGATCGTCAAGCTTATCCGGCTCTTTTTCTTCGGCGGTTAGCTCCTTGATGGTCTGCTCATCTTTGAGAGCATCTTTATCTTCACCTTTATTTTTTTCGGGACGCGGACTCTTGGGTGGGAGTTTGATATCCGGCATTTCGCCAACGCCTTGAACCTCTACCGTTTGGCCTTCGCTCCCCTTGCCTTCCTGATTTTGCGGATTGAAGGCGGCGGCCAGAGCTTCTGCCATTGCTTCTTCACTTACTTCACCAGAATCACTTTCGCCCGGTTGTCCCTGACCATTTTGGCTCTTTTGCCCGGCTTCACCTTGGCCTTTTCCACTACCGAAGCCACCGCCTTGATTACCGGCTTCTGGTTTTTGTTCGCCGGTCTGCTCATCTTTTCCTTCTTCCGGTTTATCGTCTTCGCGTTCGCCATTGCCACCTGATTGCTGCTTTTGCTGCTGGCCATCTTTTTTTTGTTGGTCACCTTTGCCCTGCTTGCCTTCGCCTTTTTCTTCGTCTGCGCCTGCTGCTGATTTCTGTTTATCCTCAGCGCCGTCACTACCGGCTTCCTGAGATTCGGCTTTATCTTCCTGGTCTTTGCCTTTGCTCGATTTCCGGCCTTTTTCACCGGGCTGTTGCTTGTCTTGTTCTTCTCCGGATCCTTCACTTTCGCCTTTTTTCTGACCTTCTTTTTTATCCTGTCCCGCTTCTGATTTTCCCTTATCCTGTTCACCTTTTTTCTGGTCTTGCTGGCCTTCGTCACCGCTTTGGCCTTGCTGTTTATTCTGCTGTTGCTGGTCTTGCCCACCGCCTTGCTGGGCATGCTCCTGCATTTGTTCGTCCAGCTGCTTTTCCTGTTCTTTAAGAACTTCTTTCAAAAGCGGAGAGGCATATCGGTCAAAAACTTCATCGATGATCGCATTGCGTTTATCTGCAAATTCGTCAACTTTTCTAACGTAGCTTCCCGCGCCAAATAGGCGGTCGCGCGGCGAGGGTTGCAGATTTTCCAGTCCCTTTTTTCCGCCGCAATATTCCATAAGATCGGCAAAAGCCTGTTCGTTGACAGGAGCAGGATCGCCGGCCTTTTTCGGCAATGCCTCGATGGTGGATCGGTCAACGCCAATTTCTTTCCAGCCTTCATCCGTATCGGCGAATAGTCCGTTATTGCGGAAAAACGACATGCGGACAGCGCGGGAAAGATTTTCAAATTTCTTTTGCGCTTCTGCCGCAGCATTCGGTTCTGCCGGGGTTTCAGTTTCCGGCAAGTCTTTTTTAGCGCGGTGTTCGAGTACCTGCTTGCCAGCGCCACATGCTACCGTTTCGACGTTATTGCGTGACCAGGCATAATCCTGCGCCATGCGCTGCGATTGATTAGCGGCGTACCGATCCACCACATTATTTTCAGCTTCGTCGAACAGCTGGTAGCGCATCTGCCATTCGGTAGAGAGCGAAGCCATGCGTTTATAATCTTCCGGCTTAAGCTCGCCTTTTTTCTTTTTTTCTTCCAGCCCCTCCATCTCTTTACGGATGGCTTGCATTTTAGGGGTAAATTTGGTGGTCAGCTGGCTATGGCCGATTTCATGCAGGTTTGCCGCGCGTGAATGCTCGATGCCACCGAGCAAGCTCCATAAGAGGTCGATGTTTACGAGATTTTCTTCCTGATTATAGTAATAGCCCACGGCCGGGTAGCCGGTGGGTGGCGTTCCCCAGCGGATGCGCGCATTCGGGTTACGAATGCTATCAGCGATATGGAAGGCGTGATCGCGCAGTTCTTCGCGCATGTATGGCGAGCTGGTGATTTGTTTCCATAAAGCGGTCTTTGTGACGTTATCAGCCCGGTTCGTGGCGGGCCAGTTGCCGACCGTATCGGGGTTGGAGATGATATGCCCTAAACTCGCTGCCCATAATAGCTGCGTGGAGGGATATTCTAAATTTGGTGCTTGCGCCGCCCGGCCGGTACGGATTGCGGTTTCGGTATTGGTGATTTCTCTCTTTAGGACAGCCGCTTCTTCCGCATCCTTCACAAAGTCAGATTGCAGCAATTGCTTTTTTAAGCCCTCAAGAGTTTCCGGCGAAATTCCTTCTTGCTGAAATTTATCCGCAATGGCAACGCGCAGCCCACTTAATGGTTGCGCTAAAATTTGGTCAATTGCTTGACCTGATGGTTGTTTTTCTTCTGCCATAGCCCGCTGTTTTCATTCAACGACGGGCACTTCTCTGGTGCCGAGAGCTTAGCAGTACAATGAAGCGCGTCGCCCAGAAATTCACGATACATCGAGGATGCTAAACCTAGCTGCCGTTTCAGATACCAAGGTAACATAAAGAGGGTGTAAATATCAAGTTACGAAACGGCAACATTAACAAAATATTAAATTTTATCGGCCGCTTAAACGTTCGCGGGTAATTATATGAGATTTAATGTAATATTAATTATGACACCGCTCAAAAAGTAGTGTTTTAATTATGACAGTTTTATGAAATTTAACAAAATTGGTTAATCCGCTTAATTTTTAAGCCGATAAGTCACCCCAGCGATCAGCCAAGGCCGGTACTGCTAAATGGCTGATTTGACTGCTTCGCCCACCGCGCCGCCCTGCAAGCCTGACGGCATAGCAATTTGTAATATGAGGATTTTTACTTCTCGCCTTTATCGCCAAACAATAGCCATAGGACTTTGACGTCTAGCGCCTTAGCGAGTGTTACCAACTCAATGTCGCTTACAATTCGTTCGCCGATTTCGATTTTAGAAACTTCTACATGCCCACGATCAAACCGACGATCAATTCTCGAACAAGCTGCAAACCTTGATAGCCCTAGCGCACGGCTCACTTGAAGCGTTCAGGGGTTCGGACAATATGCAAAAGCGCGAGATATTGAATTTCATATTCTCGAACCTGCAATTACGCGGGAAAAAGCTAGAGTATTCAATGCACAAGCCATCTGACGAGTTCGCCAAATGCTCAAATATTGATGACTGGTGCGGCCGAGAAGACTCGAACTTCCACGCCTCGCGGCGCTACCACCTCAAGGTAGTGCGTCTACCAATTCCGCCACGGCCGCATCTGAGGAAGAGAGTGACATCTAGCAAATATTATGGTTTTAGCAAGCATTATGGAATGGAAAACCTCACGAAAGCCGGTTGAGTATCCCGCCGCCATTGCCGCCATGGAGCGGCGCGTGCAGCAGATTGCGGAAGCTGGCGCGCCGGAACTGGTCTGGCTGCTTGAGCATCCGCCGCTCTATACCGCCGGCACCAGCGCACGCGAAAGCGATTTGATCGAGGCGCGGTTTCCCGTCTATAAAACCGGCCGCGGCGGGCAATACACCTATCACGGCCCCGGTCAGCGCATCGCTTACGTCATGCTGGATTTGAACAGGCGCGGACGCGACTTGCGCGCTTATGTGAAACGCCTTGAGCATTGGCTTATTGCGACGCTCGATGCGTTTGCAATTGAAGGATTTACACGGGAAGGACGGGTGGGAGTGTGGGTTGAAGAACGTACTCAGTACTCAGTACTCGGTACTCGGTGTGAAAACGACGTTCCGAGTACCGTGTACCGTGTACCGTGTACCGAAAAAAAAATCGCCGCGCTGGGCGTGCGGGTGCGGCGGTGGGTGAGCTTCCACGGCATATCGCTCAACGTCAAACCCAACCTGTCGCATTACGGCGGCATCGTTCCCTGCGGCATCAGGGATTACGGCGTCACCTCGCTCAAAGAGATGGGCGTAAAGGCTTCGATGAAGGAGGTGGATGAGGTGCTGAAGCGGGCATTTTCGGAGACGTTCTGAAGCGTCGGGCGCAGCTATTTTCTGGGTATTTTTTCCCTATTTTTTCGCCATTATTTTCGATTTATTTGCCATTTTCCAGCTATTTTTTCCTATTTATTCGGCATTTTTTTGGAGGGTTTTTAAGGGCGTTTTTGCCAGCAAACCATTTATGCTATCCGCGCCGTGCATGGCCGGGAAGAGGGAAAATCACGGCGCGCGGAACTGCTTGGCGAGCTTGAGTCCCTGCCCTTGATAATTGGATTTGATACCCTGACCATACAGGCTATCAGGCGCCTCTGACATACGTTCATAACGCAACCAGCCGACGATCTGCCCATGCTCCAGCAAAAACGGCACCTCGTGCGAACGCACTTCGAGCACGCCGCGGCTGCCACCGGCTTTTTTTGTAGTGATGTCCCAACCGAAACCCGGATCGAAAAATCCGGCGTAATGCACGCGGAATTCCCCTGCCCGCGTGTCATATGGCACCATTTCGGCGGCGTAATCCGGCGGCACGGCGATGGCTTCCTTGGTCATCAGGATATAAAATTCGTCGGGGTCGAGAATGAGCGAAGCGTTTTTGTGGAAGCGCAGCGGATCCCAGAAATCAAATGGGTCATAATCTCGCCGCTCAAGGTCGAGGCGTTTAGTATGTTTTCTGGCACGCCATCCAATCAATGCATCACTTTCTCCTGATCCGACTAAATCAACGGTGAAAGGCAGCATACCCGTTTTCTCCCCTAACTTTTTTTTCTTATCCTCATCATTCGTGTCAACGATTTGCCCTTCATCTAATAATTGTTTCCAATCCGCAGAAGTTATGGGTTTTGGCGCTTCGCCACGTGTACGGCGGAATCTAAGCTGATTAAACCGCGTGCCGGTTTTCACCGCCACGCTAAAACTACGAGGCACAACCTCAACATAAAGCTGACCTTTATACCCGTCTTCAACCTGATCAAAATGTGTTGCTTCATCGGCAATCAAACGCGTCAATATATCAAGTCTGCCGGTCGAACTCTTGGGATTGGCAAAGGCCGCTACCTCGCTCCTCAATTTAATGCCTTCTAAAAGAGGAATAACGTAAACTTGATTCTTATCGAGAATAGCCCCCTTGCGTAAATCAATTTTGAAACGATCAAAATCAGGATCAAGTTGCCGCATTTTTTCCAGGACTTTTACACCTGGTCCCGGCAAAAAACTGGTGTCCACCGGATAAGCATAATGTCCCAGCCGTAAATCAATGCTCGCGGGCTGTATTTGATCAGTTTCCAATTCGGACAAAAGCGTAATTTCACCATTGCCCAGCATTTCTCTGATCTTTTGACAAGGAAGAATGCCGGTATAGGGAGCCGCTCTGGGAGAAACATCCGGAGCTGGAATATTTACTATAACACTCATCAAACTTACGCCGCGAACTGCATCAACAATTGATCCACCTGCACGCTCTCGCGCTCGGCGACGGGGATTTTGGTGACGGCGGTGTCGTGGTCGGCGTAGATGACGTTTTCCATCTTCATCGCCTCGATGACCATCAGCTCCTGCCCGGCCTTGACCTCCTGCCCTTCCTTCACGCGGATCGACACCACCAGCCCGGCAATCGGCGCTTTCAGCTCGTCCTTTTTATTCTGGTCTTTGGGGCGCGGCATGAACTGCGCCAGCTCCGCCACGCGGGGCGTGCGGACACGCACGCGCACGTCGGCGCCGCCGTAGGTGAGCAAGAAGCCCTCCTCGAGATGCCTTATCTGCACGGAAACCGGCTTGCCGTTGATCGTCGCCTGGAACAACCGCCGCCCCAGCTTCCAGCCGGTCTTGACCGAAATCAGCTTGCGGTTGTGCGTGATGAAATAACCCTTGTCCTGATCGTGTCGCACATAGACCGGATAATCCTCGCCGTCGATATTGACCACCCAGCGGGCGCCGATGGCGCGTTCGCGCCCGGGCAATTGCTGGTTGCCGCGCGAGGCGCGCTCGGCGTCGCGCAGGAAAATGCTGACGGCGGCGCCGAGGAAAATTTTCGTGGTTTCGTTGGTCAGTTCGGCGCCGATGAAGCCGCCGGGATATTCCTGTTCGATGAAGTTGGTCGAGATGTCGCCCCTGGCGAAACGCGGATGGCCGAGGATGGCCTCGAGGAAGCTGGCGTTATGCGCGATGCCTTCGATGATAAAGGCGGAAAGCGCCTCGCGCATGATTTCGATGGCTTGATCGCGCGTTTCGCCGAAGGTACAGACTTTGGCTACCATCGGGTCGTAAAACATGCTGACCTCGCCGCCTTCAAAGATGGCGGTGTCGATGAGGACGTTGTCCATGTTTTCCGGCTCGAGATAGCGCGTGATGCGGCCGGTGGAGGGCAGGAAGGCGCGCCTGGGATCTTCGGCGTAGATACGCGATTCGAATGCCCAGCCGTGCAGTTTTATGTCTTTCTGGGTGAAGGCAAGCGGCTCGCCGGCGGCGACGCGGATCATCTGCTCGACGAGGTCGATGCCGGTGACGAGTTCGGTCACACGGTGCTCGACCTGCAGACGCGTGTTCATCTCGAGGAAGTAAAAATTTTTGTCCTCGTCCATGATGAACTCGACCGTGCCCGCCGAGTAATAACCGACCTCTTTGGCCAGCGCCACCGCCTGCTCGCCCATTTTCTTGCGGGTTTTGTCGTCGAGGAAGCTGCTCGGCGCTTCCTCGATGACCTTCTGGTGGCGGCGCTGGATGGAGCATTCGCGCTCGCCCAGCCAGAGGATATTGCCCTGCCTGTCGCCCAAAATCTGGATTTCGATGTGGCGCGGGTTTTCAAAGAAACGCTCGATGAAGACGCGGCCATCCTTGAAGGCCGAGGCCGCTTCATTGGCCGAGGATTTAAGGCCGTCGATGAGTTCCTTCTCGTTGCGCGCCACGCGCATGCCCTTGCCGCCGCCGCCGGCCGCCGCCTTGATCATCACCGGGAAGCCGATTTCCTTCACGACTTTGCGGGCTTCGTCGTCGGACGTGATGACGCCGAGCGTCCCCGGAACGCTGGACACGCCGGCCTTTACGGCGATTTTTTTTGATTCGATTTTGTCGCCCATCAGCCGCACCGCCTCGGCGGAGGGACCGATCAACGTCACGCCTTCGGCATCAAGACGGCGCGCGAATTCGGCATTCTCGGAAAGAAAGCCGTAGCCCGGATGCACGGCCTCGGCACCGCTATGCTCGATGGCGGAAACGATGTTGTCGATGTTGAGGTAGCTTTTGATGGACGGGCTGGGACCGATGTAAATCGCCTCGTCGGCTTCCTTGACGTGGTAGGCGTTGGTGTCGGCCTCGGAATAAACGGCGACCGTGCGGATGCCCATCTTGCGGCAGGTGCGCATGATGCGGACGGCGATTTCGCCGCGGTTGGCGATGAGGATTTTGCTAAACATTATCGTACTCGGTACTCGGTACTCGGTACTCGGCAGGTTTATCGGTCTTTAGTAATAATGACTGATGCAACCCATACAACATTTTACTGATACGATCAGCTTTGGTTAAGATATCATCCACGTCCGCTGCACCAAGATATTCAAGGTCAACCGCCAGTAGCAATTGTGATTCCATCTCACAGAGTGAGCCGGACGCAATATTGATGAAGCGCATGAATTCCTGCCTGGAACGCCGTCCACTGCCCTCCGCAATATTCGACATGACGGAAACCACCGCACGCCTTGTTTGTTGCATCAGCCCAAAACGCTCATCGATCGGATAGCGCTTGGTCAGTTTATAAACATCCTTAGCCAAATCTTTACTGAGTTTCCAGACTTCCAGATCTTTGTAGCTTCTTATCTTCATAACATCTCTTAAGTTGGTACCCGGTCCCGGATACCCAGTTAATAGCAAACTCATTATGTTCTTTTACCGAGTACCGAGTACCCGGTACCGAGTACGTGTCTTATAACGGTAAATTATCATGCTTCTTCCACGGATTTTTAACGTCCTTGCCGCGCAGGACGGCCAGGGCGCGGCAGATGCGCCAGCGGGTGTTTTGCGGGCGGATGACGTCGTCTAAAAAGCCGCGGCTGGCGGCGACGAAAGGCGAGGCGAACTTGGCGCGGTAATCGTCGATCAGTTTCTGTTCTTCCGCCTCGTCTCCGAATTTGCCGCGGAAGATGATTTCCACCGCGCCCTTGGGACCCATCACGGCGATTTCCGCACTCGGCCAGGCGTAATTCATGTCGCCGCGCAGATGCTTGCTGCTCATCACGTCATAGGCGCCGCCGTAGGCCTTGCGCGTGATGACGGTGATTTTCGGCACCGTCGCCTCGGCATAGGCATAGAGCAGTTTCGCGCCGTGCTTGATGACGCCGTTATGCTCCTGGAACGTGCCGGGCAGGAATCCGGGCACGTCGACAAAAGTGATAATCGGAATTGAAAACGCATCGCAGAAACGGATGAACCGCGCCGCCTTGCGCGACGAGTCGATATCGAGGCAACCGGCCATCTGGCTCGGCTGGTTGGCGACGAAACCGACGGTGTGCCCTTCCATGCGGCCGAAGCCGGTGATGATGTTTTTCGCGTAGTCCGGCTGAATCTCGAAGAAATCGCCTTCGTCGGCGACGCGCTCGATCAGCTCTTTCATGTTATAGGCGCGGTTGGGATTTTCCGGCACCAGCGTGTTCAGCGACATGTCGATGCGGTCGGCGGGATCGCTCGTCGGACGCACCGGCACGCCGGATTTGTTGCTAAGCGGCAGGAAATTGAACATGCGCCGCGTTTGCAGCAGCGCCTCGATGTCGTTGTTATAGGCAAGATCGGCGACGCCGGTTTTGTGCGTATGCGTGTCGGCGCCGCCGAGTTCCTCCTGCGTCACGATTTCGTGCGTCACCGTC
This sequence comes from Pseudomonadota bacterium, assembly GCA_028873525.1. Classification (GTDB taxonomy): domain Bacteria; phylum Pseudomonadota; class Alphaproteobacteria; order Rickettsiales; family SXRF01; genus JABDCD01. The sequence continues at coordinate 548 of JAGWIM010000035.1, read as the reverse complement.
TTCACCACCTCGGGACCGGTGACGAACATATAGGACGTGCCGCGCACCATGACGATGAAATCGGTCAGCGCCGGTGAATAGACCGCGCCCCCCGCGCACGGCCCCATGATAACGGAAATCTGCGGGATGACGCCTGAGGCCAGTACGTTGCGCTGGAAAATCTCGGCATAGCCGCCCAGCGAATCGACGCCTTCCTGGATGCGCGCGCCGCCCGAATCGCAGATGCCGATGACCGGCGCGCCGACCCTCATCGCCATGTCAAGCACCTTGCATATTTTCTGCGCGTTGGTTTCCGAGAGCGAGCCGCCATAGACGGTGAAGTCCTGGCTGTAGACGAAGACCAGGCGCCCGTTGATCGTGCCGTGGCCGGTAACGCAGCCGTCGCCCGGCGTCCTGTTTTTTTCCATGTCGAAATTGGTGCAGCGGTGCTCGACGAACATGTCGAATTCCTCGAAAGAATCGGGATCGAGCAACACGTCGAGCCGCTCGCGCGCGGTGAGCTTGCCCTTGGCATGCTGCGACGCGATGCGGACGGCGCCGCCGCCGTC
>JAGWIM010000122.1 GCA_028873525.1 Pseudomonadota bacterium | reverse complement strand
TAAGAGGCGGGGGGATTAACATTTGAATAAAATTTTTGATGCGACCGTTTGGGGGTTTTACGCACACATGGCCAAAATGCAATAGGGGGGGGTCAGCGCCGGGCGAACAGCGCAATCATGAAATACGGTTATCAATATGGCCGGACGCAAGCCACTGCCAACGCACCTTAAAATCATCAAAGGAACGGCTCGGCCACATCGCATCAATAAAAAAGAACCGAAGCCGCCATTGGTTGTGCCAGGGCCACCGGATTATCTTGATGAAAGGGCGAAGACCAAATTTAACGCCATGGCTGAAATGCTGGCGCGCCACGGCGTTATGACCGAACTCGATGTTAGCGCCTTGGCGCGGTACGCCGTGGTGTGGTGCCGTTGGATTGACGCTGAAAACGAAATCACAAAGCGCGGCCCGGTGGTGAAAACCGCGGGCGGCAACATTATCCAGAATCCGTTTCTGCCGATTGCCAATAAGTGTCTGCTGCAGATGGCACAGATTGAAAGCGAATTTGGTTTAACGCCGTCATCGCGTTCCCGCGTTCGCACAGCAGAACATCCTGGAGAAACCGACCCGTTCGAGGAGTTTCTCAACAGTGACGAATAAGAAACCACAGCGTAAGCGCCCGTCGCGCAAGACTGTGGTTTGCCCTGTTGAAACTTACGCGCGCGCGGTGGCAGGTGGCGATATCGTTGCCGGTAAGCTGGTTAAGCTGGCTTGCAAGCGGCACCTTAATGACCTGCTACATGGTAAAAAGCGCGGGCTGATTTGGGATGGTGGCGCCGCCCGTCATGCCATTGCGTTTTTTAGCCATCTGCGCCATTCGACAGGTGAATGGGCAAACCAGCCTTTCGAGTTGCAGCTGTGGCAATGTTTTGTCATCGGCTCACTCTACGGATGGAAGCGCGCCGATGGCCTGCGCCGGTTTCGCACGGCCTATGTCGAGGTGGCGCGCAAAAACGGTAAGTCGGTTTTGCTGGCCGGTACTGCGCTTTATGCGTTGGTCGCCGATCACGAATTAGGTGCGCATGTCTATGCCGCGGCCACTACGCGCGACCAGGCGCGTATCGTATTTAGTGAAGCCGAACGCATGGTAAACGCCAGCCCGCCGCTGCTGGCGCGGATTACGCGCACCGTCAATAATCTGGCGGTGCTTCGGACGTCGTCATGGTTCCGGCCGCTGTCGGCTGACGCCTCGAAGATGGATGGTCTCAACGTGCATTTCGCGGCGGTGGATGAAGTGCATGAACACCCGAATGCGGAAATTATTCAAAAACTGAATACAGCGACCGGCGCGCGGCGCCAGCCGCTGATTTTTGAAATCACAACCGCTGGCCATGACCGGCTATCGGTATGCTGGCAGCATCACGAATTTTCAGTCAAGGCGCTGGAAGGCAGCGTGCCGCACGAGGCATGCGACAGCTGGTTTGCTTATATCGCCACCATCGACGCTGGCGATGATTGGATGAATCCTGCTGTGTGGATCAAAGCTAACCCCAGCCTTGGCATCACCGTTAAGGCAGAGGATTTGAAGCGGCAAGTTGAGGAAGCGCGCGAAATGCCCGCGCAGCAAAACGCCATCCGGCGTTTACGCCTTAATGAATGGACGGAACAGGCCACGCGCTGGATCGATATGAGTGTTTGGGCGCAAGGCGCCGCGCCTATGGACGAAGAAGAATTAGCAGGCCGGACGTGTTACGGTGGCCTTGACCTGGCGCGCGTCAATGATTTGTCATCGTTGGCGCTGATATTTCCACCGGAGCAGCCGGGCGAAAAGGTTAAAGTCATCTGGCGGCATTGGTGCCCCTCAGAAGATATTTTGCGGCGGGCGCGGCGGGATCGTGCGCCTTATACGATTTGGCGCGACCAAGGATATTTGACGGCCACCGAAGGTAACACCACGGATTTTCAGTTTATCGAAGCTGAAATTTTAACGCTGGCGACGAAATTCAATATTTTGGAAATCGCTTATGACCGCACGTTTGCCGGTGAACTGGTGCGCAACCTTGGGGACGAAGGCATCACCATGGTGGAGTTCGGCCAGGGCTTTATCAGCATGGGGCCAGCCGCCGCCGAATTTATGCGCCTGTTGATTGGCCGCACCTTACGGCACGGCGGCAACCCTGTCGCCACCTGGTGCGCCTCCAATGTCACCGTGCGCCGTGACCCTGCCGGTAACGAAAAGCCTGACAAGGAACGCTCGACCGAACGCATTGACGCAGTGGTAGCTGCCATTATGGCGGTCGGGCGATTGCAGACCGCGCAAGGAAGCTCGATTTACGAAGAACGTGGACTGCTCATGATATGAAAATGCCAGGATTATTTACTGCGATTGGCCGAGCCTTTGCGCCGAAACAGAGCCGCGCGTCGGCGGGCGTACCATCCTACGGCATGATCCCGCCACTCGGCTCGGTGCCCAGCGCTTCGGGGCTGCTGATTTCGCAGGCAACCGCCATGGCGGTGTCCGCCGTCTATGCCTGCGTCACCATCCGCGCTAAGGACGTGGCGCGTTGCACACCGCGCCTATTTGTTAGGAATAAAGCCGGTGGGCGCGATCTGGTGACCGACCATGTCATCGCCAAATTGTTTATGCGGCCAAACCGGCAGCAGACCTGGTACGAATTTTGGCAGCAGATGATGATTGGTTATCTGCTGCGCGGCAATGCCTTTGCCGCAATCTTACGCGACCGCCGCGGCAACCCGGTGGAATTGATACCGATTAATCCCGATGCCGTCATGGTGCTGGAAGCATCGGATGGCTCGATATTTTACAACGTCAACCGCATCGGCCTGTGGCAAATCGCTATGCTGCGGAACTTGTCGGTGGCAGTGCCCGAAGAAGATATATTTCACCTTCGCGGCATCAGCTTTAACGCGCTGGTCGGCACATCGACCATCGGCCTGGCGCGCGATGCCATTGGCCTTGCCATGGGGCTTGAACAGCAAGCCTCGCGCTGGGTTGGCAACGGCGCGCGCCCATCCGGTGTGTTGAAAGCCAAGACGCGATTATCGGAACAGGCGGCACAGCGCTTGAAACAGCAATGGCAATCCTTCACCGGTGGCCTGCAAAATGTCGGGCAAACGGCGGTGCTGGAGGAAGGCGTTGAATGGCAGCAGGTGCAACTGACCTCGGTCGATCTGGAATTTATCCAGCAGCGCAATTTGCAAATCGCCGATATCGCCCGTTTTTATGACGTGCCGTTAAGCCGCCTCAGCGTGGCAGCCAGCACTGCAAGCAAGATTACGCCCGCCGAGGAAGAACAGGCCTACGTCAACCACACGGTAATGCCCGACCTGGTGGTTGCCGAGCAGAAATTCATGCAGGTGTTTGGCCTGGATAAGGAAGGCATCGAAGTTGATTTTGACGAAGGGCAGCTGCTGCGCGCCGACATCATGACGCGCTACAACGCCGCACGGCTCGGCGTGCTGACCGGAATTCTAACGCCCAATGAAGTGCGCCGCTCCGAAGGCCTGCCGCCTATGCAAGGCGGCGACAAACTCATGGTGCCTGCCAACACGGCAGCGCTCGGCTCCGACATGACCGGCACCGCGCCGGATGCTGCCGGGCGACCTGAAAGCGGCACATTACCTAATCCCGGCGTTTCAACGGACGGCGACCCTGACCCGCAGCTTGATCCGCAAGGCGAACTGTAACAAACGGAGAAA
>JAGWIM010000121.1 GCA_028873525.1 Pseudomonadota bacterium | reverse complement strand
TAACAATCAAATACAAATAGATAGCCGAATATACCTGTATGCTCCATGAGTCGCCAGTGGTCTGGCGAATTAACATTATGGAGCATCTTATGAACGAACCAATTAAATCTAAACCAATCACCGTCACGGTCAATTCAGCACTTGATTTAACGGGGCTTGGCCGCACGAAACTTTACGAACTTATCGGTTCAGGTCAGCTGAAGACCGTCACCATCGGCAGGCGGCGGTTGATTGTGTATTCCTCTTTGGAAGCCTTAGCACAGGATGGAGGCAATCATGCATCCGCCTGATAAAGAGAAAACCGCCCCGGCAAGGGCGGCTCTCAAATTGAATCAGCAAAGAGAATCGTACCAAATCAAAATTCCCAAGCAAGGAAAATCTGGCCGTCCTGCCATGCATATTCCTGTCATCATTTTGCGTGAAAAGCATAAGGCGCGGGAGTAGTGCGATGATGTCAGATGCTGAAATTATAGTCCGTGCGCTTAACGGCAAGCGGAGCGGAAGGAGTTGGCTTATGCGCTGCCCGGCGCATGGCGTCATCCGTCTCACCGATGACGATGACGTGACAATGGGGCTGGGAATCGCCGAAGGAATTGAGGATGCGCTAACTGTCATGGCCTCGGGATGGCGTCCGGTATGGGCGGCAGTGGATGCCGGAAACATCGCCAGCTTTCCGGTGTTACCGGGGATCGAGTGCCTTACGATTTTTGCCGACCATGATAAGGCGGGGCTGGAGGCCGCGAGGCGTTGCGCCGAACGCTGGCAGGCAGCTGGCCGTGATGTGCGGATTGTTTCCCCCAATGCTGCCGGCGAAGATTGGGCGGATGTTGCCAAGAGGTGTCTGCCATGACACTCAACAACGAAAATGCCTGCACAGCGGCGGATAAGACGTGGACTAAGCCAAATCCGGGTGAACACAGGCTTATCTCACTGACCAGCCTGATGCGCATGGAGTTTCCCGAACCAAAATGGATTGTGCCTAACACCATACCTGACGGCGGTTGCGTCATCCTTGCAGGCCCGCCCAAGGTCGGCAAATCGTGGTTTGTACTCGACCTAGCCTTGGGAGTTGCTACCGGCGGAATGGTAATGGGTAAAATCTCCGTTGAGAAAGGAGGCGTCATTTATTATGCGCTGGAGGACACGCTGCGGCGGCTGCAAAGCCGTCTCAAGCTACTGGATGCCACGAAGGAGCAGGATAATCTCTTTTTTGAAACACGGGTGCCTACGCTAGACCAGGGCGGGCTGGAAATGATTTCCGCTGACCTGAAGGCAAATCCCGGCGTGCGGCTTATAATCGTGGATACACTACAAAAAGTCCGGGGGCCGACGCAAGGCAGCGGCAAAACATACGAACTCGACTATGCACTCATTACTAAACTCAAGCAGCTTGCAGACGATTCCGGTGTTACGATTATCGTGGTGCATCACGTCAAGAAAGCAGAGGAAGCCGATTTCATTGCAACCGTTTCCGGTAGTTTTGGGCTGACCGGCGCAGCCGACACCATTCTTGTATTGGGGCGAAAGCGCGGTGATGCTGACGGCGTACTGCAAATAACCGGGCGTGATGTGGAGGAATCTTCCATTGCATTGAAATTCGACAAAACCACCATGCGCTGGCTGCTGCTCGGCAACGCCGAGGAATATTCACGATCTAAGCAGCGGCAGGCGATCCTGAACCTATTACTTACCGCTAAATCACCGATGATGCCAAAGGAGATTGCCGATACACTCAGGGAGAACAGAGATAATGTCCGTCAGCTTCTATTTAAGATGGTGGAAAAGGGTGAGGTGCAGAGGAATGCTAACGGTAAATACTCATTGCCCGATAGCAGTGATAACGGCGATAACACCGATAACGCTCCCCATGCAACCAATGGAAATAAAGATGATATTTAGGATGCAGAGGTTGGTTGACACTGCGATAACGCCCGATAACGGCGGTAACGGCATACCCGGACGCACCGTTATCGCGTTACCGACGTTATTTTAGGGGTGATAACGGATAGTTATCACATGGATATTGTGATATTATAATATTTTACATATCACGTTAGCAGGCCGTTATCGGCGTTATCGTTATTGTGAAATGGCTTATCAAGCCGTCTTCGCATCACTGGACAGGATGTCAATGGCGTCCATGATTTTCTGCAATGCCCGTGATTGCTGTTCGCTGTAATCGCAGTCGCTGTCCAGCGCCTTGTCGCGGATGGCTTCGAGCTGCGAGAGCATTTGTTTATCGGTAAGCATAATAATCTCTCCTTGTAAAAAATCCCCGCGCCGGTGAGGGCGCGGGGCAGTGGTTGATGCTCAGGCGATTTTATACACACGCTCCTCGCCCTCAGCCTTTTCGCTGGCGATGGTGAGGCGCAGCTTCTTCTTCAGGTTGCTGACGGTGCCGAAGACCGAATGTTTCTGCCAGCCGGTGGCCTCCATGATTTTATGGATGGTCGTGCCCTCCTTCAGCATGTCGAGCAGCAGGCCGTTCTTGGTGACGCGCGGCGGCTTGTCCGCCTTGGCGGCGCGTTGCCGTTTCGGTTCCGCACCCTCCTCTGCCGGGTCGGCGTCGCCGGATGCATCATCGGGCGCGGTGCCGCCGACGGCGGCGATACCGGCATCGGTGATGATGTAGGCCAGCTCCTCGCCTTCCTGATTTTCGGCAATCAGGCCATGCTTGAGCATCGACTCAACCACCTTGTCACGGATGGGCGGGCTTTTGATATCCTGCATGTGCTCGCGCACATCGACACCGGGCTGCAGGCTGGCCGCTTCGAGGATGCGGCGCTGGGTGGGTGACAACTTACTCATAAAAACTCCTTTTGTTGATGTTTAACAATGTCCTGTCGGACGCTGTTCATGAAGGCTCTGAAGCTGGGGTTTAGCAAGGCGAATGAGCCGGTTACGGCGTTATTTATTTGCCGGTTATGGGCATCATTAAGTTGACTTAAGCCGGATTCGATGCATGGCGGCTAGAACTTCTGTCCACCGGTGGATAGAGGTTACAAGACAAAGGATATGAAGCGCCCGCCAGTGCGCTTCCCAGCGAAATTACCGCCGGTGGGAATATCGAAGGGCGGTCGGGTTCGCAGCGATGCGAATCCGAAAGCAATATGCTCTACCCCCTAGCGGACAGAGCAACATGCTACTCTACCCACCGGTGGGTAGAGTAGCGGTGCTAAAACGCCATCCATGACAGCGGTCCGAGGTAAGGCTCTTCATAGCGACTATAAGTCTGCGGTGTCTTTTCGATCTTTGCCTCACGCAGCATCATGATGGCGTAACGGGTGGCGCAGAGCAGATCATCGCGTTGCTTGACGACCTTGCCTTCCTTGCGATGGTAAAGCCGGAATTCTTCGAACCACATCGTTAGCGTGTTGAATACTTTAAGCCTGCCGGTCTGCATACGGTCGAGCATCTCAATGATCCCGGCCTCGACGCCGTTGCTCTTTTCGTCTTCGAACGTGGCGCGTTTATCCAGCATATCCAGCCCATGCTCCTCGTACTGCTTGGCTAACACGACGCCGGATCCTTTATCGTGCTGCAGGCCGTCATGCGGCCACGCCCATGGCAGCCATTTCCCCCACGGGCGCAACGCACCGACATGATAGACCGGCGTCTTTTCCGCCACGCGGTATTCGGCGGTGACATATATACAGTCATTGTCCCTGTCCCACGCCAGCCGCACCGCCGCGAACGGATGGTCGTACCCGAAATCCATG
>JAGWIM010000034.1 GCA_028873525.1 Pseudomonadota bacterium | reverse complement strand
GGATGGGTGGCTCAGCCCAGCGGCACCTGAGCGAAATAAATAACTCGGCCAATACTAGCTGAGAGTAATATATATAAGGATGGGTGGCTCAGCCCAGCGGCACCTGAGCGAAATAAATAACTCGGTCAACACTAAGCTGAGAGTAGTATATAGGATGGGTGGCCGAGTGGTCTAAGGCGCACGCCTGGAAAGTGTGTATACGGGAAACTGTATCGTGAGTTCGAATCTCATCCCCTCCGCCAAACGCAACGACGCAACTGCTCTCAGTCGTTTTTTCTGCGCCTGAAAAGCCCAGGATTTGCGGGTTTCACAGCGACGTGCTGGTCACCACGGAAAAACTACAACGCACCATTTTCTTTCTCAGAACGGCTTTTTTCTCAGTCGCTGGTCACCACGGTTCCGTGGTGACCATTTGCAGATTGTTTATTTTTCATAAACATCACCGCATCATCGAATGGTTAAGGTTTGAAATGCATCACTGCTAGGCAAACGGGATTCGAACTTTTTTATTAATGGTATTTGTTGCAGCAGCAGCGGGGGGCAGTGTAGTTTACGACCACTTCTCAAGGAATGGTGGGTCTTTGGAATCTGGCTCAGGGTTGGGACGGCAAACGGACAGGCGCGCGGGAACGGGCAAGGCAGCTCCGAAAATGATGGCCTCTCCTCTGCCAAGTCCCGCAAGTTGGCGAGAGACATTTACTCCGGCAGTTTCCGCAGCAGAGGCAACGGCGCGCTGATCGGTTTCATTGCTCAAGCGGAAGACGGCCCATGTACCACATTGCGACAGGACAGTAGGAGAGACTTCAGATGGACGTTGTGTACTGATAAGAAGCGACAATCCGAACTTTCGCCCTTCCTTCGCAAGCCGTTCATAAGCTAACGCTTGCTGGCCGGTATCCGATTCTCCGGGGAGCTGGCGCAGATAGTGATGTGCTTCTTCAAGAGCGAGCATAGTAGGATGCGTATTGCCAGGGCCACGTTTGAAAATCTCTGCCGCGAACATTTCCAGCAAGGAACCCAAAATGAACGGCATAAGGTCTTGCGTCAGTCGGCTAAGATCAACGATGTGAATAGACCAATCATTTTGCCCAAATGTTGGTGGCCCGAAAATGTTACGAACCAATTCGGCGGATTCAGCAGCCATGTCCAGGGGAGTTACGAGACCTGCGCCGCCAGAAACATTCACTATAGATGTGAATTGAGGATCTTCGATCAAGCCACGAATGCGATTTATAAGGGATTGGATATGGCCGTATTGGAAAGTGTTTCTTTCCACGGTATTGTTTTTTCCCGGAGTTAGCACATACCATTCAGTTGCGAGGCATGAAAGCGCCCGCATATGAGGCCAGACGGTCGCGCGTGGTGCTTGACCGTTCCGAATTGTATTCATGTTGTTCATGGCCGTGGCAGCGTTGCCAGTATGACAATCATCAAAGAGCGTATTACTCTGTCCGTTGACCAGTTTTGCACCATGTGCATCCGCTTCGACATTAACGAGATGCTCAACCGCGAATCGCAATGCAGGCATTTGTGCTTTTTCGCTTGGGATCAGCAAGCGCGCCAAACCGTGCCTACCAAGCGCATAGTACGGGATGGTTAGGCCACCATTCTGGCTTCCCATAGCAGTGATCTTGACGCGCTGCCCCAGATTGGTAAAGGCAGGCGTATATTCACCATTCACGTCGAAAACGACGACTCTGGATTTTGGCAACCGCATAAGTTGTTGCAGCACGGCGGCGACAAAATGGGTTTTACCTTGTCCTGTTGAGCCAAGGATCGCCATGTGCCTTCCAAGAACCTGGTCTATGTCGGCTCTTACTTCGACCGATCTGTTCCGCGAGTCTGAGCCAAATTTTATCTGGTCTGCTGGGTCGCCATTCGCACCGATGGTAGCAATGGTCTCGGAATCGGAGAGCGGATAAACACTGGCTCCCAAAACTGGAAGACGCCACTCCTGCGACGAGAAGGTAAGTTGTCCAGCAGATTTGGCCAGAAACCCGATCACGCGCCCTCGGAGCTGGCGGAGCGGTTCCAAAGTGATCTTGGAAAGGTGACCGCCTTGGCCAGCATGAACCTCGCGCGGTTCGGCAAAAGCAACCGACATAATTCGTAAGATGATGGTTTCGACCCCCGCATCCACGCCAACCAAATCGCCAGGTTGCTCGACCGTTGATAAACCATCACGGTGCCCGGCGACATGTCCTCTAGAATCTTCCAGAAGGTTCACAAGAAGCTGGGGGCCGTCGATTTCAACGACATAGCCAATGGGTCGCCGGGTTATCATCAGAGCAAGTCCTCAATGGACTGAGCAGCTTCTGTGGTTTCTGTAGGCGTGGCATCAGGAACAGCTTCAGCGGATGTAGCTGGTTTTGAAACCGCGATGCTAGTTGCCTGTTTCAGAAGACGCTCAAGCTCGCGCGCCCGCTCCGATGTGTCGTCCAGCATTGCGGGTTCTGGCAGGTCATTCGTTAATGAGTCGAAAAAACCGCCCGAACCGAAGCCACGGACAGTAACTTGTGGTAGCTGTGCCAGCAGAAGGCGCTTCAGTTGGTCATTTGGTTCAACTGCATCACCAGTTGCCGCCAACGATGCGAAAATACCCATCCGGTCGATTTCAGGAAGATAAATAACAAGTTGTAATGTCGGGTTTTGTAGCGCCGATACAATCAGCCGGTTGACGTGATCGTCGGTGAACCCATATCCGTTCACGATCAGACAGGTGTTGGGGCGTGACAGAAACTCCGTGAACCGCCGTATAACCTCACCGTAAACGAAGGCGGTAGTCTGCACGAATTTCGACGCGCCGGGGAAAATCATTAATCCCGGCCAGTCCTCCGGTTTGTCTGAAGCCAAGAATTTATCTATAAGTGGCTTCGCGCTTCTGCACGGAATTTCACAGATGCCGCCAGAACCGTTGGGTGCCCATGTGAGGGAACCGTGCAGTTTTCCAAGGTAGAGATTATATGTTCCAAAACGGGCTTCGCCACGCGCCTGGATATTACGCATCCCAAGATCGAAACTGCTCGGACGGAAGGCTCGGTCATGTGTTCCTGAAAAGCCATTTATGCAATGCAAGCCAAGAGCTTCCGCCGACCATTCCAAGGCAAGATCATAATTTGTAGTAAATGCCCACGGCGCGGCCTGCCCTGGCTGTCTATTGCCCGCCAGCCGCGAAACAAGACGTATATGGCTGGTGAGTTTTGGATTCAGTATTGCCTGATCCGGTGACTGCCATAAGGCATCCTCAAGCAACGCCGCGCGAAGAACGGCCTTTCTCAACGCATGGCGTGCCGCCAAAATTCCTGCGAGGTCTGCTTTTGTGCGTATCCCGTCAAGGCAGGCTATTTCGAGTTTATCGAGCAGGATTTCGATATTTCCCTTCTCTTGCGCTCCTAGAAAATTATTGTCGCGGAGGAATTTAACTTGGTCTGCGTATTCGGTTTCAAGAAGGCTCCACACATCGGCCATGACCATTCCGCCGACACCTTTTGATGCTCCTGCGCCAAGAAGTGCCCCTACATTTTCTAACCGGATCGCCAGCGCAAGATGGGCGCGGAATTCTTCCTCTGAAAGCGGACGGCTGCCTCTGATAGCAAAAAAGTTTTCCATCACAAATTCCTAGTTTGGCTCCCTCAATTAAACTTCCGGTATTCATCGACGCTGATGACAGTGTCGTATAGGCCGACCTTCTCAGGCTCGTGCTTGCTAATGCCGGTGTATTCAAGGCTGGCGTCCTCGTAGCGTTTGAATTTATAGACGGCATCGTTCATCAGCGAGCTGTTGAACACGCCGAGACTCACGAGCAGTTCAAAATCCTTCACATCAAGCCCAGTCACCTTTTTGAAAAGCCCTGGCTCCAACTGCGTGATGACATCCTTGAGGCACTTTTCCCGATAATCGGTCAGATACATGAAGATCGGGACGCGGGTGGCGAATTTAATCAGCTTTTCTTGAATCTGCTTACGCACGCTCTTGAACTCTTTTTCTTCCGCTGTCAGTTCGCGTTTTTCCTTGGCAGTCAGATTCCTCTCGTTGGCTTCTTTCTTCAGCTTTTTCACGGCCTCGGACTTGTTGATAATGGTTTCTATCTCCTGGTTGAGATTGCGGAAGCCTTCGATTTTCATAAGGGCTTCCATCGCTTCCTTGCTTTTCATCAAGCGTTGCAGCGTGTTGTTGTCCACATTGACCAGCAACGCGCTTTCCCACCTGCGGGCCAGTAGCGTCGCGGTCGTGCCGCTCATCGCCATATCCAGCACCCCGGCGGCGTTAATCTGCTTCATGGAACTGCCATCATAGGCAAGCACGGGAAGAAAATGGATGAATTCCTCCACCTTCTTCTCTGGATTGGATTCGTTCACATTCAGGCGGCAACTATAATCCGCGATTTGCCGCAGCGCCCTGTCCGGCGCGAAGTCAAAAACATAGCACTCGCGCTTGATGATTTCCTGTTTGTTGGGTGATTTGCCATCAGGATTTTTGATAACCCACGGCGTTTGCACACGGAACGCAGCCTGGAAATAGGTTTCAGGGCTGGAAGAGTTCCGCAGCATGACAATGCCCGTCCACGGCTTGACGGATACGCCAGTAGTCAGCTTTCCGCAGGACAAGGTGATAGTCTTTGACTTGAGCGGGTTATCCATTGCTTCCTCGACAGGCTTGATGGCTTCCACGCCAAGCCCGGCCTCAATCCCGGCACAAACGATCACCTCATAGTCCTGATAGAACTGATTTTGCCGCTGCTCCAGCAGGTTCTTCATCGCATGGCAAGACGATACGGAGGGGAGAAACCAAAAAGTGTGCGTAAGCACACTGAGAAGGCGAGCATCGGAGAAAGGCATGGGCGGCTTTTGCGCCCCTAGCTTCAGATTATCCACCGTGGTTTCCATGAACGCGCCCCGGATCAGGTCAAGCCACTTTTGCACCTCGCTTTCATATTTGAAATTAGCGAGCACACCGTTTCCCGACGCAGTAAAAAACTCATTGAGGTCAAACTGGTTAAACTCGCCGCCCATAGCGATTTCACGAATCGAGTCGGGCAGTTGGTAGGTAAGCATCACCATGCGCGGCAATGATTCATACGGATTGTTCGCACCCTTCCACTGCTCTTTGGCGCGCTGCTCATCGGAGTATGTCCAGTTATAGATTTGCTCCTCAATAAACTCACCCGACGCGATTGCCCGGAACGGCGTACCAGAAAGATAGAGATATGCTCCGGTGGTGATGGGCATGTTTCCTTCATCAAAGTATTCAATGCCTTCACCTTCACCGAAACTTATTTCTTTTTTGTCTTCTGCTTCAAATAGTTCCTTCGCATTCTCCCGCCAGGCGCCGTAGTGGTATTCGTCGAAAATCACACAATCCCAGTTGGTGGTGTGTACCCATTCATTCTTCGGCTTGATGCCGCCAGCAGTGTTTTTGCCCAGAAAATCTTGGAACGAGCCAAAGCAAATAATCGGCTTCTTCGGATTTGCCTGATCGAAAGAGAGGCCATTGCGTGCAATGAATTGCCACCCGGCGAAATCAACATGGGTGTTCAAATCTTCTTCCCATGCACCCTGCACGGCGGGCTTAAAGGTGAGAACCAGCACCCGTTTCCAGCCCATGCGCTTGGCCAGCTGGTAGCTGGCGAAGGTTTTGCCGAACCGCATTTTCGCATTCCACAGGAAGTGCGGTGTTTTGTCGGGGTTTTCTTTCTTGAAGCTGCTGAAATAGGCGATGGTTTTATCAACGGCTTCCGTCTGTTCCGGACGCATAGCGAAATCTAGCGTGCGATTTTCCTCATTCTCCACGCCATCACGGACGGCAATAATCGCTGCCTTCACATCCTGTACACTGCATTGGAACCATTCCCCCTTGGGGTTACGGATGCCTTTCTTTTTCAATGCGCGGTGGACTTCGTGATCGGTAAACGAGCTTCCATCATTCCTCATGGCGGAATGTTCCATCACGATTTTGTAAGGCAATTCCCCCGGACGCAGCGTAGGGTATTGCTCCGCCACGCGCTTCTCGACTTCTACGCTGGTGAAGCCGACTTTGAGCAAGCCCTTGTACTGAGGATTGGTGTCCTTGTACGCATAAATTGTCGGGTTTGCCTCTGGGCGCTGGGGGAAAAAATCATTGCTCATTATTCATCCTTTGGACGAATGCTGGCCTCGATGAAAGCGATATCTTCCTTGCTTAAGCCGTATTTTGCGTAAAGCTCTTCATCCTTCCAAGTGCGATCCCAGGATTGTTGAGGAACCCAAGTGTAAGTTGCAGGGGATGCGTGCTGAGTAATTTTCCGCAGCGATACCAAAAACCGGAAGAACCGCGTGTTCAGGTAGCTTTGCAAACTTTCCGCACTTTTTTTGGACTCGACGTAAAAGAATAAATACGTTTGCGTGCAAACTGATGGGGGTTCGGTAATAAAGCTGGAACCAAGCACCATTGCTGGGCGTGCCCCGCGCTCACCATAGGCTGATGATATCATCACTTTCCATTTGTCAATAAGGTGCGGACTTTTGGTTACGTCCTTACGCGCAATCCCTCCAATAAGTCGCTTGCCCCCACGAGAGTAATGCAGTGCAATGTCATCCGGCTTCTTCTTCGCATGAAACCCGTCGAAGTTTGATGTCCAGCCAAATTCTTTATCCGCAGACAGAATCGACGTGATGGAGGACTCATCCACCTTGCGCACCTTTTTTAAGATTTTTAAGGCGCGGCTATCACGCACAAATATGTCGTACTCATTCAAATCACGTTCGACAGGCTCACCCAGTTCTTGGCCGTTAGCAGTTATAACCTCACACAGACCTTCGTTATCTCTATCCCAAAGAAAATAACAAACGCCACCTTCAAAATCCACGCCAGGAAACACCGCATCCATGCGCTCATAGTCCACCAATTTTCGGACATGTCGGTCTTCAAGCATTGAACGGCGGAACTCGGATAGTCCCAATCCAGTCGCCATCCAACGTGAGGGAATAATCATGGTGAGATAACGTGGCTGGAGTTTTTTAGCCTGCTCCACGAACTTGTTGTAAACAGGAATGTCGCGTGTGCCGCCATCGGAACCCATCTGGTAAGGTGGGTTGCCAACAATAACATCGAATCTCATATTAAATATCCTCTCCGGGTTATCTGTATGAATGAACTGATAAGCGTGGGTTTCCAGCTCATCGGCGCGGTCATATGCCTCTTGGCTTGCGTTGCAAAATGCGCACTTTCCGTTTTTCCAATTATGTTTGGTGTGCTCAAAGCGAATATTACCATTCGCATCCGTGAAGCCACCCGCCACGGCATATTCGCTATTCGCTGCCTTTGAACAATAGACTGAGCGGCGGGAAAGATGCGACGTGAGTTCCGTAATGGCCACGCCATAGAGCTGCTTGGTGAAAATGTGATTGATGCGGCTTTGCAGATCGGGCAATTCGCGCTCCAGCCCTTTAATGAGGCGCTTTGCGATTTCGCGCAGGAAAACACCGGACTTGCACATGGGGTCAAGGAAAGTGGCGTTTTTGTCTGACCACAATTCCGCTGGCAGCAAATCCAGCATCTGGTTTACGATGATCGGTGGCGTGAACACTTCGTCGTTGCTTAGGTTCGCAAGGCAGCTAAGTACATCAGGATTGTAGTTAATCTTTAGCATACTCATCCAACCTCAGAAAATGCATCAGTGGAAATTCACGAATCGGCTTCTGTAGAATGGCTGGTTCATTCAAATCCGAAAACAGCGTGTCCGCCCCCATCGGCTGGTAGGCCAGCAGGTTTGCCAGCGAATAGTCGCGGCGCTTAATCATGCTGCCGTTGACGGCTGACCACTCGGAAAACACGATGGGGTCTTCCTTGCCGCAGACGCTTTTCATGGTAAGCGCATCCCCCCAAAGGATATTGCGCTCCAATATAATTTTTACCGATTTCCGGCAGTCCTCTTTGCAGTCACTCTTGAAAAGGTGGGTGTAGCGTTCGTTGAAATAATCATATAGCCGCTCGCGGCAGTGGATGACGTTATCTTTCAATATATCCACCCCATAGAGCGACGACACGGCGATGACGGCATACCGCTCATACTCCAACTGACTTTTCTTGTATCGGGATTCAACAACATCCAGTTTGCGCCGCAGCACCTCAATGAGGAAATTGCCGTTGCCGCAGGCAGGCTCAAGGAAGCGGGAGTCAATCCGGTCAGTTTCGTTCTTTACCAGGTCAAGCATCGCGTTCACCTCTTTTTCAGAAGTGAATACCTCCCCATGATCGGCAACTCTTTGTTTCGATTTGATTAGCTGCACATGCGTTCCTGTAGCATTTGAAACTGCTACAGGAATACATGGAACTGGCATTTATGCAACCCAAATGCCCTGAAATTCCTTAAGTTATTAATATTTCGCAGCGACTGCTTAATCCATCTGCTGGGTAGTCAGGAATATCGCCTTTTCCAATGCCGTAAAGAACTGCTGGTACTGCATTTTACTTCTCCATTTATGAGTGAAATAACCAGACTTCGCACTGCGGGTGCATAAATGCCTCCCTTTCCTTTATATCTGTGGGAAACCGAATAAGCGCCGCTGCTCCGGCCAGTGCGCCGGCATCTGCTTGAGCATATCCTGAAGCGCGAGCGTCTTAGGCTGCCTGCCATTCAGGATGGCCTGGACGATATCGGGCGCCAGCGCGGTAAGCCGATACAGACGCAGCAGGTAGGAATGCGACTGGTCATTGCTCCGCCCGATATCGCGGAAAGATTCCATCTTGCCGGATTCGACTTCCTCTTTCAGCTGGAAGGCTCTCGCTATACCCTTGACCAGCACCTCGTTGATGCGGACGGGTTGGAAAGGCGACGGGCTTCCCTCCGGCGCCAAAATGTATTTGCGGCCGCCCTTGCGCACGAAGCTGATCGGCACGGTCACGCGAATGGTGCCGTCCTGCTCGACGATAGTGCGCTGCTTTTGGGTATGCATCGTGATCGTCATGCGGCGGTCTTATAGTGCTTGAGTTCCTCGCATATCTGCACCAGCCCGTTGGCGTGATAGCTGATGTGGATGCCTTCCTCGGTAACGTCGATGCGCTTGACCAGCAGTTTGACCAGGCGGTTCTGCTCGATGGGATAAAGCTGATCCCACAGCGCATTGAACTGCTGGAAGGAGGAGCGTACATCTTCGATGTCGACGCCGACCGCCAGTTCGCGCGCCCGCTGATAGGTCTTGAACACCATCTCCGGCGCGGTCAGCATGTCGCGGATCTGCGTAATCACCATCTCGTCAATCTGTTCTGCCGAAATCGAAGGAATGGCGGCTTTTTTATAGCCGTCCTTAATTGCCCTGGTGCTGACATAATAGCGGTAGCGCCTGCCATCTCTCTTGGCCGTGTAGCTGGGCGTCAGCGCGCGGCCTTCGGGGTCGAAAAGCACGCCGCACAGCAGATGCGGCGCCTGGGTGCGCGCCTTGCGCGCGCGGGCTGGCCTGCGGTCGAGCACCGCCTGCACCTTATCCCATAGCTCCTGGCTGATGATCGGCGGATGCTCGCCGTCATAAACCGCGTCCCGATGCCGGATCTTGCCGCGGTAAATGGGATTCCTCAGCATCCGGTACACGGCGTTTTTATCCAGCAGGCCGCGCTTATGCTCGGTGCCTTTGAGCGTTGTCCAGCATTTGCCGGTGATGCCTTTGTTTTTCAGCTGCTCGATCAGCGTGGTGATCGAGCAGTGGCGCGCCATTTCCTCGAAGATCATTATAACGATTTCGGCCTCGCCGGCATTGATGACCAGCTTGCGGTGCCTGACATCGTAACCCAGCGGCGGCATGCCGCCCATCCACATGCCCTTCTGCTTGGAAGAGGCGATTTTATCGCGGATGCGCTCGCCGGTGACTTCGCGCTCGTATTCGGCGAAGCTCATCATGACGTTGATCATCAGCCTGCCCATCGGCGTGCTGGTGTCGAATTGCTGCGTGACCGAGACCAGCGACGCGTTGTGCCGGTCGAAGAACTGCACCATGTTCAGGAAATCGGACAGCGAGCGCGACAGCCGGTCGATTTTATAGACCACCACCACATCAATCAGTCCCTGCTCGATATCGCGCAGCAGCCGCTGCAGATCGGGCCGGTCGGTATTGCCGCCGGTGAAGCCGCCGTCCTTATAATAGTCGGGAATCAGCACCCATCCGTCGCCGCGCCGGATCTCGATATATTTTTTGCCGGTATCCCACTGCGCGTCGAGCGAATTGAATTCCTGCTCCAGCCCTTTCTCGTTGGATTTTCGCCCGTAGATCGCGCAACGTTTCTTGACGGTAATCACGCTGCCATCCTCCGGCTGCGTAAGCCAAAGAACATCCAGCCGTTCCAGTTGGTGCCGGTGATGGCGCGGGCAATGGCGCTCAAGCTCTTATAGCGCCTGCCCATATAATCGAATCCGTCATCCAGCACACGGACGCGATGCTCGACGCCGCGCCATTCGCGCACCAGCATCGTGCCTGCCGCCAGCCGGTCGCCATAGAGGCGCGGCTTGGCGCCGGCGTTTTCCATCGCCTGCTTAAGGCGCTGCTGCGTCTCTTTGGTAAGGCCGCCATGCGCCAGTTCCTGAATCCGGTGCGCCAGTTTCAGCTTCAGCAACGGCCGGTAGAAGGACGGCGGCTCAGTGCCGTAGAGATTGCGCCACAGCGCCTGCAACTCCTTCAGGCTGGCCGTTTCCAGCGCCGCCAGCTTCGCTATAACGCTTTGTTCTTTCATCGGTTTCCTCCCACTTTTGCGTCGCCATACAGGCTCGATTCCGGCGCACAGTCCAGTGGAACGTGGCTGTTTTTCCTCAGCTTTTTCTGCTGCAGGCGAATAATGGCGTGCGCCAGGATATCGGCGATTTCAGCCAGCCGTTCTTCCGGCTGCAGGCGCGCCGGATCCTCCTGCATATCCGCCTTCATTGTTCGTCAGCGGCATCTTTGCCGCAGATCAGAATCAGCGCTTTGGAAATGGCTGACATTTCGTCGGGATGCAGCGCCACCACGCGCGATATGCGCCGCATGATCTGCAGGACGCGCGGCGGAGCCGGATCGTAATCCCTGACATTCGGCTGCGGAAACAGCGATCCGACCGAAACCTGCAGAGCGCGCGCCAGCAGATAGAGCTTTCCCGGCGAGACGCGGTTGGTGGCCTTTTCGTATTTCTGATACTGCTGGAAGGTAATGTGCAGTTCCTGCGCCATATCTTCCTGAGACAATCCGGCGATCAGACGCTGGTGACGCAACTGGCAGCCGATATGCTGATGGACTTGCGCCTCCGCCTTGCGCGGATCGCTGAAATCAATGGTCTTGTCCATAAAACTCTCCATAATGGGCGTTGCGGCATTGCGGATAGATGTCCGGCCAGCAGACGCCTCCCTCGCAACAGCCCAGCAGCAGGTTGATGATCAGCCAGTCCATGAACAGGGCGCATGCCAGGAGCAGCAGCCCGATGCCGATGCCGCGCAGCAGCTTTTTCAGCGGCGGCCGGTTGTCATTGTGAAAATTATTTCCCATAAAATTCCTTCCGGTTTAGGTTGCAGATAGCCCTCAAACAGACAAGCGACAGTTAAGGGCAATATCACAATCGGAAAATAATTCAAATGAAATTTTTTCCGATAACAGTCAGGAGCGCGCAACCGGCAGGGTGAACGGACGGGAAGCGCCAGCAATCGGAAGGCGGCCGGTATCAGCCCTGGCGGGCGTAGAGAATGGGATAAGCCTTAAGGATGGGCTGCTCAAAAAAAGGATCGCCCGAATAGGGCGTCAGCGTATAGAGGCCGGGCTTCGGCCCCTGCGATATCCAGCACAGCAGATGATCGGGCTTGCGCTTGTCCTTGACCGGAATCTGCGCCAGGCACTGGCGGTCGAGAAACAGCTTTTCGGACACTGGCTTGGCGCCGTTGTAATAAAGCACCGTATTGATGGAAAAGTCGGGTTTCAAGTGGCTTGCGCCCACGCGGATGGCGCGCGCCTTATCCGGCAGCCCCGCAAAATATTCGGTCGGCTCCCAATCCTTCTCCGGCAGCATCTTGACGTAGGATTTAAAGGCGATGACGCCTACGATGGGCACGGTGGGCGTATCGAACGCGGGCGCGTCGAGCGCATCGGGATCGCAGCCCAGCGCCGCCGCCAGCGGCTTGCGGTATTTATCGACCGGCTGGCCGGTTTCGATACGGTGCAGGGTGGTCAAAGGAAGGCCGCTGACCTCGGATAGCCTCTCCAGGCTCCAGCCCTTCCTTAAGCGCAATGTGCGGACATTGTTTTTCTTCATAATTTTCCGAATTTACAGGAACTGGAAAAAATAGTCCACTGCAATAATCGGAAAATGTCATTGACAAAATTTTCCGGTTCGGCATGCTAACCAGCCTATGAAGCTACAGGAATGGATAGCCCTCACGGGCATTAAACAGAACCAGCTGGCGCGGCTGCTGGGCATTTCCGACCAGCGCACGACCCGCATTCTGAAACACGGGTTGATCCCGCATCCGGAGGAGATGACCAGCATCTACTGGATCACCTTCGGCGCGGTGCGGCCGGATGATTTTTATGAACTGACCGGCGTTCCCGCCGAGATCAGGCATCTTCTTGAACCCTCAAAACGGAGAAACCGCCATGTCCGAATCGACGACAGTGAACAGCCCGGTCAACGTGAACGGAATCGTTGGAAAGGATCTGCTCTCGATCATTGAGCGCATCGAGCGCATTGAGGAAGAGCGCGCCGGTCTCGGCGCCGATATCGGCACAATCCTGGCCGAAGCCAAGGGCAAAGGCTTCGATGTGAAGATCATCCGCATGATCCTGCGCATGCGCAGGCGCGAAAAACACGAATTGGACGAGGAGCAGGCGCTGCTCGACGTCTATATGAGCGCCATCAGCATGGCCGGCGAAATCGAGGAATAGCCGGTGATGCCATATGGCCGACGATTTCCTCCCCCACCGCCGCATGATCGAGACCGTCGAATGCGAATTCGAAGGGATTCGCTTTTACCTGACGCTGGGCTTTTACCCTGGCGGACGCGTAGGCGAAGTGCAGGTCTCCGGCTTTAAGCATGGCGCGCATGTCGATCTGATGATGGAGGATGCCTGCGCGCTGATCTCGGCGCTGCTGCAGCGCTTCGTCTCTCCCCTGGCGCTGCAGGACATGATGGCGAGAAAGCCGGACGGCGGCCCGGCGTCGCTGATCGGCGCGGCGATATTCCGCCTGGCGGAAAGCGTTCCCGAAGACGGAGACGCCAATGGGTAAGCCTCCGTACATGCGGTTTTATCCCGATGCCTATTGCAAGGATACGCTCAATCTGTCGATGGAGGAGCAAGGCGTCTATATGCGCCTGCTCTGCACCATGTGGAGGCATGGCGGAAAAATTCAGGATGACGACAGGCTCATCTCCAGAGCGCTGCCGGTCAATCTCAATAAATGGCTGAAGGTGAAGCCGCGGATCGCGCCCTACCTGGCCCAGCACTCGCCGGGCTTCCTGACGCAGAATCGCCTGCGCGTCGAATATGCTTTTTCGTCGGGAAGAAAGAAGGAATCAAACGCCGTCGCCCAGGGGGCTGCTCCCCCAGCCGCCTGGGGGGTTGCTCCCCCCGTTGCCCCCCTAGCTGCCCAGGGGGTAGCCCCCCATGTGGATAACTCCGGTGGCAAAAACGAGGATGTGGAAAATAGCGAAGAATTACAGGCCGTTGATGGTGCGCCGGAGCGCGGCGTCGCGCACGCGCTCGCGCGCGCTTTAGATCAATCTAAATCTAAATCAGATAAAAATAAAACATCTAGATTTCTAGAGGATGGCGGCGGCGATTCCTGTGGAAAAACCGCGAGCGGCGAGCGCTCGGTTCGCTTTGTCAACCAGGTCATAGCGCTGTTTGAAAACCATAAGCTGCAGCCGCCCGGCGATTACGGAATCATCGTCAGCTGGGTGGAGAATGGCTGCGATCTTTTCCTGCACATTCTGCCTGCGGTGGAAGCGGTGCTGCAGAGCCGTGCACACAGCGCCGCCGATCCGCCGAAAAGCTGGCGCTATTTCGCGCACGAGGTTTACGCACGCAAAAAATCAAAGAAGGAGAAATAACCATGGGTAAGCGCAAACGGAAACAAAAGAAGGGCATTCAGGGGGAAGGCGCGGCAGCGCCGGAGGCATGCCTGCCGACGCCTGAATTTGCGGCAAAAAACGCCCTGGAGAAGGTAAAGACCGATCAGGGCAGCCACACCCTGCGTGTGCGCGACAAGCGTCCCATCGACAAATATCACCGCCTGTACATGATCGACCAGGATCGCGGCGTCGGCGAACGCTACCGGCGCGGCATTACCGAGGAGCAATACCGCGCCGCCGACCGGCTGGCCAATAATTACGAACGGACGGTGCATAATCTATCGAACCCGCTCGACGCGGTGCGGGTGCAGGTTGGCGTCAATGTGGCGCTCTTTCCGGTCGAGAGCATCATGCAGGCGATCCACCTGCATGCGCGCGTGATGAAGGAATTAAGCCGAGGCTCTCAGGAGATCGTCGAGCTGGTCTGCTGCAAGGAGAAAAGCCTGATGAATTACGAGGCGTCAAAAGCGTGGCGCAGAGGCTATGGCATGTTGCGGCTGCGCGAAGCGCTCGACGAACTGATCAGCGCTTTCCGCTTCCTCGGCAAGCGGCGCCATGACGAAAACGGGCGCGAGCATCCTTTTTCCTGATGCGGTTTCAATCGTCGGGCGAATCGTTGCCGCGAAGATTCAACTGTTTGATTATAAAAGATTTTCTGTTGACAGTACGTGCACGTACATGGTATCTATTCAGGCAGAATCCCGATTGTTGCGCTTAGGTGATTCGCTTCTTTTTCATGTCACTCCTCCCGTTCTTAGCGCCGATCCAAGTGGTCGGCGCACTTTTTTGATAAAAACAATCCATTTCAACACACCATGCCATGGAAGCCGCCAGTCCATCGGTTTAGGTGCTGATGGCGCCAGACAGCATTGATAGAAGTAATGTGCTTGATGCCTTCCGTGCCATTTAACGGCAATCGGCGTCAAGGAGTGTGGAAGCAGTAACATGCTCGACGCCTTCCGCGCCGCTTCGCCGCCGTTGGCGTCAAGGAGTGTGGAAGCGGTAACGTGCTCGATGCCTTCCGCACCGCTTCGCCGCCATTGGCATCAAGACGTATGGAAGCAGTAACGTGTTCGATGCCTTCCGCGCCGCTCCGCCGCCTTGGCGTCAATAAATATGGAAGCAGTAACATGCTTTAACCCAATCATTTTAAACAAATGCCATGGAAGCCGCCAGTCCACCTGCCGCCCGGCTGGAAGCCGGCGAAGCGTGTGCGGCGCGATCAGCTGGATCGTTCCTACGGCACGCAAGCCTGGCGCAAGCTGGCGGCATCGGTGGTCGCCCGCGACGGAGGCATCTGCCATATCTGCGGCAAGCCCGGCGCGGACACGGCGCATCATCTGATCGAGCGGCGGGACGGCGGCACCGACGATCCCGCCAACCTGGCTGCCGTGCATCGCGGCTGTCACAACAAAATCCACGGACGCGCCCGCCGCTGACCGGGGGGCGGTTTAAATCCAGGCGGCATTCGATGATGCGACCGGTTTGGGGTTTTACGCATCCGTGGCCAAAATTCGATGGGGGGGGTCTAAAATGGGAGAGGTTAATGAAGATGACCTTGCGATTGAATATCGCCCGCTCGATGAGCTGATCGGCTACGCACGAAATGCGCGAACGCACTCCGAAGAACAGATTGCCGAAATCGCCGCCAGCATACGCGCATTCAAATGGACAAATCCAATTCTGGTCGATGGCGAAAATGGCGTAATTGCTGGGCATGGCCGCATTCTCGCGGCACGCAAGCTGGGACTCACGCGGGTGCCGGTGATTGAACTGGCGCACATGACGCCTGAACAAAAACAGGCCTATATCATCGCCGATAACAAGCTGGCGCTCAATGCCGGTTGGGATAACGAGATGTTGCGCGTGGAGTTGAAAGACCTGCAGTCGGCCGGTGTCGATCTCGCCTTAATCGGTTTCAAATCCGATGAACTTGGTTTTTTGGATGATGAAGAAAATAAAGGTCTTACCGACGACGATGCGGTGCCGGAGGCTCCAGTCGAGCCGGTCACTCAGCCAGGCGATATTTATATCCTCGGCGATCATCGTTTGCTCTGCGGTGACAGCACCGTGCTTGCGAATGTGGAAAAGGTTTTAGATGGCGCACTGGCGGACATGGCGTTTACGGATCCGCCTTATAATGTGAATTATGCCAACACGGCGAAAGACAAGATGCGCGGAAAAAACCGCGCAATTCTGAATGACGATCTTGGCGAAGGCTTTGAAAAGTTTCTCTACGACGCCTGCGTGAACATTCTTACCGTCTGCAAGGGCGCGATCTATATCTGCATGTCGTCCAGCGAACTGCACACGCTGCAGAAGGCTTTCGTTGCGGCGGGCGGCAAATGGTCGACGTTTGTTATCTGGGCTAAGAACACATTCACGCTCGGCCGCGCCGACTATCAGCGCCAATATGAACCCATCCTCTATGGCTGGAAGCAAGGCGCCGATCATTTCTGGTGCGGCGCACGCGATCAAGGCGATGTCTGGTTTGTCAAAAAACCAATGAAAAACGACCTGCACCCAACCATGAAGCCGGTCGAACTGGTGGAACGCGCCATTCGCAACAACAGCAAGAGCCGCGACATCGTGCTTGATAGTTTCGGCGGCTCCGGCACCACGCTGATCGCCTGCGAAAAAATTGGGCGGCAGGCGCGGCTGATCGAGCTTGATCCCAAATATTGCGATGTGATCGTCAAGCGCTGGGAAGAGTTTACCGGCAAGACCGCCGTGCGCAGCGAAGACGGCGCCATAGCGCCACAATCATCAAAAACGGTTATCAATCATGACTGCAGGACGCCCGCCACTTCCAACGCATCTAAAGATCGTAAAAGGAACCGCCCGGCCACATCGTCTAAACGAAGATGAACCGATGCCGCCGCTTGTTGTGCCTGAGCCACCGGATCATCTCGATGAACGGGCAAAGGCAAAATTTACACAAGTAGCCGAGATGCTGGCGCGTCACGGCATCATGACCGAACTCGATGCAAACGCCATCGCCCGCTTTGCAGTGGTGTGGTGCCGCTGGGTCGATGCCGAAGCAGAAATCAAAAAGCGCGGCCCCGTTGTTAAAACGACATCCGACAACGTCATCCAGAACCCGTTTCTGGCGGTGGCCAATAAATGCCTGCTGCAAATGGCGCAGATCGAAAGCGAATTCGGCCTGACGCCTTCGTCGCGCTCCCGCATCCGCATGGAGATGCCATCCGACACCGTCGACCCGTTCGAGGAGTATCTCAATCGTGGCAAAGAAACGTAAGCCAGCCTGTCCGGTCAAGGCTTACGCACGCGCCGTAGTCAGCGGCAAAATCATCGCCGGGAAACTGGTCAAGCGCGCTTGCAAGCGGCATCTCGACGATCTGGTCAACGGCAAAGACCGTGGCCTGATTTGGGATGGCGAGGCCGCCCTGCATGCCATTGCCTTTTTCAGCCATCTACGGCACTCGACCGGCGAATGGGCAGGCCAGACGTTTGAATTGCAGCCGTGGCAATGCTTTATTGTCGGCTCAATCTACGGATGGAAGCGCGCCGATGGCTTGCGCCGCTTCCGCACCTCCTATGTCGAGGTAGCGCGCAAAAACGGCAAATCGGTATTGCTTGCTGGCACCGCGCTCTATGCGCTGGTGGCGGACGGCGAACTTGGATCGCATGTGTATGCCGCGGCGACGACACGCGACCAGGCACGCATTGTTTTTGGCGAAGCCGAACGGATGGTGGATGCCAGCCCGGCGCTCCGCGCCAGGATAACGCGCACCGTCAATAACCTGGCGGTAATGAAAACCTCTTCCTGGTTCCGGCCGCTGTCGGCGGATGCCACGAAGATGGATGGTCTCAACGTGCATTTCGCCGCGGTCGATGAAGTGCATGAGCATCCCAACGCGGAGATTATACAAAAACTTAATACGGCCACCGGCTCACGCCGCCAGCCGCTTATTTTTGAAATCACCACGGCGGGCTATAACCGCCAGTCGATCTGCCGGCAGCACCATGAATTTTCGATCAAGGTGCTGGAAGGTTCCGTGCCGGTCGAAGCGTCCGACAGCTGGTTCGCCTATATCGCCACCATTGATGCAGGTGATGACTGGACGAACCCGAAAATATGGATGAAGGCGAATCCCAGCCTTGGCATTACCGTCAAGGAAGAGGATTTGAAACGCCAGGTGGATGAGGCGCGTGAAATGCCCGCGCAGCAGAACGCTATAAGGCGGCTGCGCCTTAACGAATGGACGGAACAGGCTACGCGCTGGATCGATATGGGCGTGTGGGACGATGGCGCCGAGCCATTCAATGAAGACGAGCTTATCGGCAGGACATGCTATGGCGGCCTCGATCTTGCCCGCGTAAACGATTTGTCATCACTGGCGCTGGTGTTTCCACCGGAGCAGCCGGACGAAAAGGTCAAGGTGATCTGGCGCCACTGGTGCCCGCAGGAAGATATTCTGCGGCGGGTACGGCGCGACCGCGCTCCCTACACGGCCTGGCGCGATCATGGATGGCTGATCGCCACCGAAGGCAACACTACGGATTTCAAATTCCTTGAAGCCGAAATTGTCGATCTATCGACGCGCTTCAACATTCTCGAAATCGCTTACGACCGAACTTTC
>JAGWIM010000120.1 GCA_028873525.1 Pseudomonadota bacterium | reverse complement strand
GAAAAAGGGTTGGATGTGCATCAGCATCCTGCCTTATTCCAGGGCATTTTTGCCATCAGCATGGCCAGTCCGCAATGACCGGTAATTCCGGCAAAAGTCAAACCCAGGCCAAAAAATCCGGTAAATAGCAGGAACGCGGGGCTGACATAGTAAGCAAGCAGACTGCCGATAAGCACGCATAGGCCGACCGTCAATTGCACCTGCCGGTCGAGCGGCAGGAAGCCGCCAGCGCCGTTCACCTTATATCCCGCTTCCTTCCATGCGCCGATGCCGCCTTCGAGATTGTGGATTTCGAGATTCGGATTTTCCTTGAGGAGCTTTTCTGCCGCCTGCGCGCTGCGCCCGCCGGACTGGCAATGCACCACCAATTTCTTGCCAGCATGATCCGGAAGCACCGTAGAAGTAACATTGCCAAGCGGCAGCAGATGTGCGCCGGGAATAGATGCCGCCTTATGTTCCGACGGCTCGCGCACGTCGATCAGCGCCGCGCCGCCATCGTCAAGCCAGCGGCTAAGCACTTCCGGTTTTACATTCTGAATCGCCATACGATAGCTTTCTTTAGGTTGATAATAAAATATCTATTACAATTTTAGGTTGACTATGTAAAGAGGTCATATATACCAATGGTTGTTCATAGCCGGAGAGGAAAACCCATGAAAACATCCATTACCGTCTGCGCGGCCGCTCTATTGCTTACCTTGCCTGCATTCGCTGCCACCACCGGCCAGGTGAAAATCACCGGCAACGTGCCCATCGCCTGCGACCTGGAAATCAACGAGGAACCGGGCGCATCCAACATCACCGATCTTTCGGCTGGGCATCCCAACCTGCATGTGGCGACCGCCACCGAAACTTGCAACGACCCGGACGGCTACACCGTCACCATGCTGGGTGGTAATTCCGGCAATCACGAGGGCAAGTTCGTGGATACGGTGAGCGGCGATGAGCATCCGTTCACCGTCACCTATAACGGCGTCAGCGTCTCGCCGGGTGGCGTGGTGACGGATAGTTCCACAGTCGCGGTCAACCTGCAAAAGCCGGTGCATATTACTTACCCGCCGGAACCTTCCTTAACCGGCACCGTCGCCGATACCTACGAAGAAACGCTCACTTTCACCATTTCAGCGAAATGAGACACATCATGCGCAGTTTACCCATCGTACTTTCCACTTTATGCATCATAGCCTTGGCAAGTGACGTGCTGGCATTCCAGTTCGCGCCGTTTCGCGTGAAGTTCGACCCCACCGGGCCGGGAGCCAGCCAGCTATTCACCGTCAAAAACAACACTGATCAACCAGCCACCGTGCAGATTCGCGCCACCACGCGCGAAGTCGATGAAAACGGTGTTGAGAAAAATGAGGACGCTGAAAAAGACTTCACCATCTATCCGCCACAAGTGGTGTTGAAGCCGCACGCGCAGCGCTCGGTGCGCATCCAGTGGATGGGCGATGCCAATCTCAGGCGCGAAAAAGCCTACCGCATCATCGCCGAGCAGTTGCCGGTCAATCTTGATAAGGACGCGCCGCATCACAGCGCCGTTAAATTCCTCGTCGATTACCGCGCGGCAGCGTTCGTAACGCCCGCAGGTCTTGCGCCCGACTTGAAGATGGAATCCTCGGATGCCACGACGGTGAACGGCAAGAAAATGCTGGAGCTGGTATTCAATAACGTAGGCACGCAACATCTGCTGCTGCGCAATTTGAAGCTCGATCTCAAGGATAACAGGGGCAATGAAATCCATCTGACGGGTGACAAGCAGCTAAAGCATATCGACGGCGAAGGGATTCTTGCCGGACATAAGCGCCGCTTCCTGCTGCCCTGGCCGAAAGACCTGACTGGTTCTCTACAGACTGTGGACTTTACCTTCGATAAACAGGCGTTTTAGATGTGCTCAGTATCGCACAGAGCACGAAATATCTGTGCGGCATTGTATACGCGGCACTGATTCTATTCAGCGCGCCTAGCCTGGCGGGAGAATTTCCGCCGAAAGACGCCATACCTCTTTCCGTCCCGCTTACCATGGACGGGCGCGAAAGGGGCATGGCGCAGATGTTGATTATGCCCAAGCCCGAAGAAAGCTACGTGCAGGCTGCGCCGGTGATTGCGGCGCTCAAACCCATTCTTGCCGAGGATAAACTGAAAGCGCTGGAGGCTGCCATAAGCAACGGCTTCCTCAAGCTCACCGACGGCGCAAAAGGCGGCGTTACGCTGCGCTTCGATGAAACGCTGATCGCCATCGACATCGATCTGCCGGCGGAGCATAAAAAACAGCAAACCTATTCGGCGCGCAGCCTGTACGATCTTTCCGGCAAGACCATCACGCCGCCGAGCGACGTATCGGCGTACGTGAACCTGTTCGGCAGCCAGGATTACGTCGAAAGCGGCGTGACGGAAGCAACCGGCAGGCAGCCGCTGCGATTAAGCAGCGACGGCGCATTCAACCTGCGCGGCGTCGTGCTGGAAAGCAGCGGCAATTACATCGAGAACGATTCGCACCCGTTCCAGCGCGGTGACACGCGGCTGGTGTATGACCTGCCTGATTCCATGGTGCGCGTCGCGGCGGGAGACCTATCTTATCCGGTCGAAGGCTTCCAGAGTTTCCAATCCATGGCGGGCATCACGCTGGCGCGCGATTTCGATTTGCAGCCTTACCGCGTCTCCGAACCGACCGGGCAAACCTCGTTTTTCCTCAACTCGCCGTCACGCGTCGATATTTATGTCAATGACCGTAAGGTACAAACACTACAGCTCGACGCCGGGCCATTCGACGTGCGCAATTTCCCGGTGGTCAACGGCAGTAACGATGTGCGGCTGGTCATCACCGACGCATCGGGCCGCGTCGAGGTCAAGAATTTCAGCATCGTCAGCGACGCTGAGTTGCTGGAAGCCGGACTCAATAAATACGCCTATAACCTTGGCGTCATCTCCAACACGACCGATGGCGTCAGGCATTACGACACCAGCCAGCCGGTGCTCTCGGTATTCCATCTTTATGGGGTCACCGACTGGCTCACACTAGGCGCCAACATGCAGGCCGACGCCGATCAGCAGATGGGTGGCGCCGATGCCACCATCGGCGGCAAGTGGGGAATATTCCGCACCGACATCGCCGAAAGCCGGATTAAAAATGGGGGTAACGGCAACTCTATTCAGGAACAGTATCAATATATCGATCCTGTCATAATCAAACCTGATGGTAGCTTCAAAGGCGCGCGCAACTTCACGCTGCTTACCACCTATACTGGTAAAAACTTCGCGCCGCTGGGCGTGCTGCTGCCGGATAATCTTTTTTCCTATGATACCACGGCGCGCTACAGCCAGCAGCTTTCGCCCACGCTCAATGCCGGTATCGGCGGCCGCTACCAGTTGGGCCGCGGCAGCCAAAGAGATGAATGGACAACCAGCATCAATCTCGACAAGCAACTGGCGGAAGGTCTGCATATCGGCATGAGCATGGAGCATCAACGCACGGAAAGCTTCGGCGTGTTTTTCAACTTCACCTGGACGCCGCAATCCTCGCGCCATTCCGTCACCGGCAGCTACGACAGCGCCACCCACACCGAGCGCACCGACTGGAACTACGCGCAGGCCGAGCGCACCGGCGGCATCGCCGCCACGGCAGGCGTCGCACATAACGGCGACCAGAGCGAAGGGCAGGGCAGTCTCACCTATTACGGCAACCGCGGCGACGTCACCGCCAGCCATGACCTCGTGGATTCCGCCGGTGGCAATGGCGCGATCAGCGGCACCGAG
>JAGWIM010000033.1 GCA_028873525.1 Pseudomonadota bacterium | reverse complement strand
CCGATGGTGATGGTCATATTCTACTTTATAGGCTGGGCGTACGAAAAATAAAACGACAGGATTAACATCAGCGCGGCGGCGGCATATAAAACGCTGTAGATGATTTGGGTTTGCATCGCGTTCTGATTTTTGGCCAGCAGGGCGGGCAGGACAAGCTGCGCGATGGCCACATCCACGACGGCGACGACGGCCGTGACGCTGGCGGCCAGGTGGTTGGGATTGGCTGAATCAACGCTCATGACAGTTTACCTTTCCATGAGTTGTAGCATATTTCCAGATTAAAACGGTTATTGTCGAATAGCGCCATGGTTTGATCTGCATCTTCCGCTTCAGTAAAATTTGGCGCACCCGGCATATTTTTACAGCAAGCCCTTGCAAAACGGCGGCTTTCCGGCGCATCATCCATTATCAATATTGCCGTCATGGTTTCAAGTCATCTATCACCGCTTTTACCACATGCTCCGCCGTGATCCCGAAATGCTTATATAAATCCTTGGCCGGGGCGGAGGCGCCGAAACCCTTCATGCCGATGAAGATGCCGTCCGGCCCGATATAGCGCTCCCAGCCGAACGACCCGGCGGCTTCGATGGCGACTTTCAGCGTGTTTTCGCCGAGTACCCCCCGGCGGTATGTTTGAGATTGCGCATCGAATAATTCCCAGCAGGGCAGGGACACCACGCGAGAGGCGATATTTTTTTCCGCCAGCAGCTTCTGCGCGTCCATGGCGATGGAGACTTCCGATCCGGTGGCTATTAAAGTAACCAGCGGCCAGCGGCCAGCGGTCAGTGAAGAAGAATTATTTTCCTGACCGCTGCCAACTGGCCGCTGCGCACTGATTACATATCCCCCCCTCGCGCATAAATTCTCTTTCGTATATTCCGTCCTGAGCGCCGGAAGGTTCTGGCGGGTCAGCGCG
Organism: Pseudomonadota bacterium; assembly: GCA_028873525.1. Lineage (GTDB taxonomy): Bacteria > Pseudomonadota > Alphaproteobacteria > Rickettsiales > SXRF01 > JABDCD01. Next base: position 18,140 of record JAGWIM010000033.1, on the reverse strand, counting down.
AGGATGGACGGCGAGGTTTTCATGGCCAGCGCCAGCGCCCAGCATTCAGCTGTTTCCGTGGCGTCCGCCGGGCGGAAGACATGGAGGTTCGGAATGGCACGTAAAGATGCCAGATGCTCGACCGGCTGGTGCGTCGGCCCGTCCTCGCCGAGGCCGATGGAATCATGCGTCATGACGTAAATCACGCGCTGCCTCATCAGCGCCGACAGGCGAACCGCCGGGCGGCAGTAATCAGTGAACACCAGGAACGTACCCCCGTAGGGTATGAAGCCGCCATGCAGCGCCATGCCGTTCATCGCCGCGGCCATCGCGTGTTCGCGCACGCCCCAGTAGACGTATCTTCCTTCATACTGGCCGCCGGCAATTGGCCGCTGGCAACTGGTTTTCGTGTTGTTGGAGCCGGTAAGATCCGCCGATCCGCCGATCATTTCCGGAATCGCCGCCGTCAACACTTCGAGCATATTCTCCGACGATTTGCGCGTCGCTTCATTCGGCTTGGTTTCAGCCAGTTTTTTCTTGTGCGTCTGCAATGCTTCCGTCCATCCGGCAGGAAGATCCTTGTGCAGGATGCGCTCGAATTCGGCGCGTACGCTGGCTTTGCCGGCGTTGTATTTTTTCAGCCACTCGGCGTAGATAAGGCCGCCCTGCCTGCCGACATCGCGCCAGGCGGAAAGAATCGCCGGCGGAATGTTGAATTCGCTTCCGTGCCAGCCGAGTTTTTTCCTCGCGCCTTCGACCTCCGTTTTGCCGAGCGGCGATCCATGACTGGAGGCGGTGCCGGCCTTGGTCGGCGCGCCAAAGGCAATGGTGGTGCGGCAGGCAATGAGTGACGGCCGGTCGCTTTCCTGCGCTTCGGAAATGGCTTTACGGATGGCGTCAACATTATGGCCGTCGATGGCAATCGCCCTCCAGCCGCTGGCTTCGAAGCGCTTCAACTGGTCGTCCGATGTCGTAAGGCCGGTCGGCCCGTCGATGCTGATTTTATTGTCGTCCCACAGCACGATTAACTTGTTTAACCGCAGATGCCCGGCCAGCGAAATCGCTTCCTGCGAGATGCCTTCCATCAGGCAGCCGTCGCCGGCGACGGCGTAGGTCATATGACTCACTAACCCGCTGAAACGCGCAGCCAGCATACGCTCGGCCAGCGCCATGCCGACGGCGTTCGCCAGTCCCTGGCCGAGCGGGCCGGTGGTGGTTTCGATGCCGCTGGCGTGGCCGAATTCCGGATGGCCGGCGGTTTTGGCGCCGAGGCTTCGGAAGCGCTTCAGTTCATCCAGCGTCATGTCTTCATAGCCGGTGAGATAAAGCAGCGCGTATTGCAGCATCGAGCCGTGACCGGCGGAGAGAATGAAACGGTCGCGGTCCGGCCACTCCGGATGTTTCGGATCGAATTTCAAGAATTCGGAAAACAGCACGGTGGCGACATCGGCCATGCCCATCGGCATGCCGGGGTGGCCGGATCCCGCTTTTTCGACGGCATCCATGGCCAGCGCGCGGATGGCATTCGCCATGTCCTGATGCGAGACGGCGGGATTTTCTTTTTGCGTTGACGGCGTAACCTGCGGCATGGATAAAACGCTTTAACTTTGAACCGGGCGTGTTATGGTGACAGCAGTCACAACATCACGCTGGGGTGCATTATGGTTCAAGCATACAGTCGGCAACTTCTCAACCAAAAAGAATGGGGAAACGACGCACAGATGGACACGGACGTGGAACCCCCGCTGGTGCTGGCGACGCGCCGGCTGGTTCGCGCGCTCGACCGGCTGGAGGGAACCCTGGGGAACGGCGGAAGCGGGCGGGGCGAACAGCAGGAACAGCAGCAGCAATTGGCCTTTTTTGAGAAGGAAAACGATGCCCTGAAGCGCGAGCACGACAACCTCAATGCCGCCATCTCGCAGCTCAAGTTCCAGTACGACGATCTGCACCAGGTCGCCTCGGTGATTTACGGCAAGCTCGACGACTCCATCAAGCGGCTGACGCAGATTATTGAGCAGTAGGGGAAGAATCTTTTTCTTTTGCAGTGCCAATGGCAAATTTGTGAATTTCGTTTAGTAAGGCCTCAAAACCTATAAAATTTTCCTTCGTTTGATTTTCGGGTTTCGACATACGAGTTGCAAATTGTCTTTTAGCTTTATCGTTCGTTATATTTCCTCTTATTGTACTGTCGAATAAGCTCTCAATTGTCTCGCCATCTTTGGGAGATACAAATAAAATTTTCCAATCTCCTTTATCAAGTTTGGCTTTTATTTCTGGTACATTCTCGGCTTTAGAAGAAACATTTTTTCCTTTAATGTCACTGTCAAACAGCGCAATGCGTTTAGGTTGACCCGTTTGTAGGTTGATAAAAAATGGTACTGTTTCAGCGCCTGTGCAGCCAAAAATATAAATGTCCTTAAAATCCTCCTCGCGTTTTAATGCTTTAATTGCACTTTTTATGTGTGTGCGGTCATGTTTTCCTTCAGTATAGACAGTGCAAATTTTGTTATTCTTGGAAATCAATAACTGCATATCTTCGGTAAACTGATTGATATCTAAAAGTCCGTTGGATAGTTCTCGAATAATATCATCTTCATCCATATTACTATCAATAACGCCATCAGACATCCATATTACATCTGCATCTGCTTTTTTTGCATAAACTACTGTAGATGGATTGTGCGTGGTCATAATTACTTGCACGTCGAGGTCGACGAAATATTCTTTAATGATATTAATAAATTTTTCCGTGATGGAGGGGTTTAAATGAGCATCAAATTCGTCAATCAACAATATGTCCGTTTTTTGTCCCTCCGAATTTCCCCACGTCCATAAGGCCAAGGCAAAGGCTACCTTCTCACCCGAAGATAGTTCTTTCATTTCTAGAGGTATTTCTGACGAATTAATGGGATCAAATCTTAGGAAGCCCAAACCACTATTTAAATTGTTTCTATCAACTCTGATTGATAGATCAAAATCTCTTAGTATTCGATCTATTCTATCCCAAGAGTCGTCTCTAGTTTTGTCGGCAGGTAGTAAATCGATAATATCAAAAGTCTTAGCAAATTTTTCGCGTTTAGGAATTTCTGATTTAATTCTATCCAAATCATTTTGAAACTTTTTGCGTTCTTTTATGATACTATCTATTATAGAGTAATCTAGGCTTTTCAGTACATTATTAGATTTGAAACTATCTTTACTATTGGTCCAGTCATGAGAATTATTATTTTTATCAAGAATTAGATATTTTCCGTCTTCGATTTTTAATGTGCGCTCAAATCCGCTCTCAATTTCGTTTGCATGCTTCTGAGTAGGTGGTCCATAATCAACATCAATATATCTGATTATATGGTTTTTATTATATTGTGTTGAGTTTGCTATATACTCTAATAATTTGGTTTTACCGCTGCCATTAATTCCTGTTATTAGTGAAAAATTGGTTATTTCTGACCAAGCAAAATCCTTGCCGGCAAAGAAACCCGATTTCTCCGGTATTTTTATTTCTGTGATTTTTAAATTGATCATATTTAGCCAACCTCTTGCGGCTCTCACACTGCATATTTCCGGTCCAGCCTCCGCCAAGGCTTCGGCGGACACCAGCTTTTCTAAATTCGCTGCGCTCATTAAGAAAAGCTAGGTGGTGGAGGCTAGCGGAATCGAACCGCTGACATCTTGCTTGCAAAGCAAGTGCTCTACCAACTGAGCTAAGCCCCCACGGCGGCGACAGGTATCAGGAATCGGGTGATTTTTCCAGCGTATTTTACTTCAACCCCGCGGCCAGGACGCGCTGCCCCGCGCGGTCGGCGTCGGAGAGCGGGACGAGGCCTTTGGCCACCATGTAGCCGTCCGGCCCCATCGCCGCTTCGCTTGTGATTTCGCGGGCGAATTCGGCCAGCCCGGGCGTTTTGCCGACATGCGCGTTCTTGAAATACATATGCAGCCGGCGCGACAGGCCGTATTTTTCGCTCGAGATGGTATCGAACCCCGGCGCGATGCCATCGATCGTCGCGGCCTGCAGGAGCGAGCGGTTCTGGTCGAGGAAGCTGTAGCCGAAGATGGCGAATGCCGTCGGGTCATTGGCCAGTTTTTCGGCGGTGGCGTTGTAATCCTCGCCGGCTTCGATGAAGCTGCCGTCCTCGCGGATCAGGCCGCAGGCGCGCTCGCGATCCCTGGCATCGGCATAGGCGGCTTTGAATTCCGGCAGTTTGTCGCATGATGCGACCATCACCATCTCGACAAAGGTATCGCGCGTGCCGGAGGCGGGCGAGGTGCCATAGACTTTAATCGGCTCGTCGGGCAGGCCGGGGTTTATTTCTTTCCAGTTATGATAAGGATTGGCGATGAGTTTGCCGTTTTCGGGAACCTCACGCGCCAGCGCGAGGAACAGGTCTTTTTTGGTCAGCGCCGGCGCGGCGCCTTCTTTTTTGCGGGCGATGACGATGCCGTCATAGCCGATGACAAGGTCGGTGATGGCACCGACGCCATTCCGGGTGCAGAATATTTTCTCCTCATCGACCATGGCGCGCGAGGCGTCGTTGATGTCGGGCGTCTCCGGAGCGGCGCCGTCGCAGAATAATTTGAAGCCGCCGCCGGTGCCGGTCGCCTCGACGATGGGCGTTTTGAATTTGCCGACCTTGCCGAATTGCTCGGCGGCGATGGCGGAAAACGGAAACACCGTGCCGGAGCCGACGAGATGAATAACGTCGCCGGCCCGCGCGGCGGAGGCGGCCAGCGAGACTGCCGCAAAAACGGAAAGCAAAAGGCGCGGTTTCATGCGCCGGACTTTAATCATGCGAGGCGGCTTGTCAAGTTGCGATGCATTATTTCCTCCCCCTTTGGGAGAGGGTTAAGGGTGCGGGCGGCGCCATGTCTGCCGAAGCCTTGGCCAAGGCGGATGCTGGATTCCCGCCGGAGTTTATCCCCGCCAAGGCCGGGACGGGAATGACGGATAAACTGCCCTTTGCTTGGTGGTTTTCGTATGTTATGACTCCGGCGTCGGGGAGTAGCGCAGCCTGGTAGCGCATCTGGTTTGGGACCAGAGGGTCGGAGGTTCGAATCCTCTCTCCCCGACCAACGCAATAACCATGCGGACAAACGTGAGGGCATGAGAATGGATAAAGTGCTGCACCGCGTATTTACGCATGAAAAAGCGGATTTCGGGTGCCGTTTTCTTGTCATTTTTACCGTCGGCTTATCCATATTGCGGGGCATACGCTTTCCTAGCAAGTGGGCATCAACACAATATCTCCTGACTTATGATGTGGGTTTTGTGCGCAGGGGTTTTATAGGCGCTTTACTGAAACTCGTGTTCGGAAACGTTATTTACCAGTATGATTTCATACAGTCCGTCATACTGATTAACTATATTTTGTGTATTGCCGCCTTTATCGGCTTTTCTTTATTTCTTTTGCGAAAGAGCAATGAGTTCCTAATACCGCTGCTGGTGTTTTTTTCTTCCCCCGCCTTTGTATTTTTTAATGATGTTCTCGGGTATTTTGACCAGATCGGGTTTCTAATAAGTTCAATGTATATTATTGGATACCGTTATCTTTCCCGGTTGAGCTACAGTATTCTTTACCTCGTTATTATCAGCGTACTTTTTCTTACCCATGAAGGGCAGGTCATCTTATGGGGCGGCATTTTATCATATATGCTGTTTTTGAAGATGGGCGGCTGGAATTTCAGGCTACAGGAGTGGTTTTACCTAGCGTATGTTTTATTGATTACTGTGCTTACTCTGTACGTGATCGACTTATCGTTTTTAAATGTTACCGCGGATCAGATGAATTATATCCGAAACGAAATACACAGGCTCAGCAATTTTCAGATCCGGGAAGATTATCTAAACTGGATGGTAGGAGGATCCGAAAGAACCCGACCTGCAATGCGGGCATACTGGCAGAGCAAGGATGCTTGGGCATTTCTTGCCAAATCATCGGCTATACACCTGCCGGTTTTTTTATATTTTATGTGTGCGATGCGTTATTATGCCAGATCCAGAATACGGACAATCGGCGCTTATATTCTTCCCGTGGCGCTGGCGCTGTTACCGCTGGCGCTGCATTTCTTCGGTTTTGATACCAACCGCTGGAACGCATATTGTGTCATATCCATATTCATGCTTACTATCGTATGCATGCAGGTCGCCGCAAAAACCGGCGATCGCAGTGTTGTTTTCAGAAAAGGCAGTGTTTTATTAGGAATATGTGTTATTATGCTCAATATGAACTCATCCAATTATTTCTTTGATGGTTATCAACAGAGTTTTTTTCCCTATGAAAATCATATCATGTTCTGGGACGATGTTTTTTCGGGCAGGGAACAGTTTCCCTACCATCCCGTGCACTGAGCTTATTCATATATCGGCTTCATAGCTTATGCAGAGTCACTTTGAAACGCTTGAGAGTTATGACTATGATAGTCCATGACATATCAGGAAATATCTCCTGGAAAAGAAACTGTCCCTTCAAGTTAAATATATCGATGCCTACTATCCGGACAGGAACCTGAAGGTTCTCGACGCGGGATGCGGAACCGGATGGCACATCAAGAGAATGATGGAATATGGCTTCGATGTGTATGGGATTGACAGTAGCGCCAGGCAATGTGCGAACGCAAAAAACAATGCGGCGTGTTCTAACATTTCTGTCGATTCCGTTCTCGATCTGCCATTTGAGAATGGGTTTTTTGACATAGTTTATGCCATTAACACCCTTCATCACTTAACGGACATAAAACAGCAAAAAACGGCGACGCTGGAGATAGAACGGGTGCTGAAGCCCGGTGGCCTGTTGTTCATACATGAAATTAATGTCCTGAATCCAATCTTTCGATTTTACATGAATTACATCTTCCCAAAGTTAAAAGGCATCGATGACGGGACGGAGCAATGGCTGAATGTGGAAACGATAAAAAACCTCTGCGGCGATTTGACGGTAACGCACTTTGATTATTATACCTTTATACCCGATTTTCTGCCCAAGCATTTAATGAAGCCGGCGCTTGCTGTTGAGCGTATCCTGGAAAAAAGTATCCTGCACAGGTATTCAGGGCATTTCACCTGCGTATGTCGGAAGAAATGACCCTGTTATCTCCTGCATGATACAGCCCTTTACATTCCCGCAGCTTGCTGTAATTTTCACCGCTAGGTACTAACCACCAGCTACTCAAGCACCATGAGCTTCCAAGGCATCTACACCGCGCTTATCACGCCGTTTAAGAACGGCAAGGTTGATGAGAAGGCGTTTCAGGATTTTGTCGAATGGCAGATCAGGGAAGGCGTGCACGGCCTGGTGCCGTGCGGCACCACCGGCGAATCGCCGACGCTGAGCCATGCCGAGCATAACCGCGTCATTGATCTCTGCCTCGAAGTGGCGAGAGGCCGCGTGCCGGTAATGGCGGGCACCGGGTCGAACTCAACCGATGAAGCCATCATGATGACGAAGCACGCCAGGAAAGCCGGGGCGGCCGGCGCGCTGGTCGTCGCGCCCTATTATAACAAGCCGACGCAGGAAGGCATCTTCCAGCATTACAGGGCCATTGCCGAGGCGGCGAAGCTTCCCATCATTATTTACAACATCCCCGGACGCAGCGTGATTAACATCAGCGACGATACACTGGCAAGGCTGGCGGCGCTGCCGTATATCGCCGGTGTCAAGGATGCCACCGGCGATCTGGCACGGCCCTATACGCTCAAAGCCAGGCTGCCGAAGAAGGCGGAGAAGTTCGCCATGCTCTCCGGCGAGGATATGACGGCGGTGGCCTTCAACGCATCGGGCGGGCGCGGCTGCATTTCGGTCAGCGCCAACATCGCGCCAAGGGCTTGCGCCGCCGTGCAGGAGGCGTGCCTTGAGGGCGATTATGCAAAAGCGCTGGCGCTGCACTCCAAACTGGTCGATTTGCATAACATTATGTTCTGCGAAACCAGCCCGTCGCCGGTGAAATACGCCGCGTCGCTGCTCGGCAAATGCCGTCCTGAGGTGCGGCTGCCGCTGGTTATGCCTCAGGAAGACCATAAAAAATCCATCGCGCAAGTGTTAAAAAAATTGCGCTTGCTATAAAAGCTTTTTTCATATTTATTGACGCATCTCATGTCCGGTGATTCACACAGCGTAGCGTTGAACCGCAAAGCGCGTTTCATCTACGGCATCGAGGAGGAGATTGAGGCGGGCGTCGTGCTGACCGGAACCGAGGTCAAGTCGCTGCGCGCCGGGCGCGCCGGCATCAACGAGGCCTATGCCGCCGAGAAGGATGGCGCGCTGTGGCTGATCAATGCCCATATCGAAGAATATGGGCATGGCAACCGCGCCAACCATGAGCCGCGAAGGCCGAGAAAGTTGCTGCTGCACAAGAAGCAGATCGGCAAGCTGATCGGCAGGCTTAAGGTGAAGGGTGTGACGCTGGTGCCGCTACGCATCTATTTCAACCGGCGCGGGCTGGCGAAAGTCATGCTGGGGCTGGCGAAGGGACGGAAAGAATACGAAAAGCGCGACGTGATAAAGAAGCGCGACTGGGAACGCGACAAGGCGAGGATTATGAGGGGAAAGAACAACTAAAAGAGGATGACCGGGTTACCAGACGACCGGAAAATTCCGGTTATCTGGTCATCTTGGTTGCAACAGGTTATTGGGGAGAGAGAAATGTTAGAGGCCATTGCCGATTTCTGGAAACCATCGAAGAAAAACGGGGGACAGTTGCGCATCGAACCGAAGGATCTGCAGATCGGCAGCCAGGTCGGCTTCGGCTTCGTGCCGCAGACTTCTTTGAGCGGAAGGCGGCTGCGCGTCGAGTCCGTCAACGCCTACCAGTTCGGGGACGAGACCCTGACCTCGTTCGTGCTGGCGCAGGACAAGGACGTCGGCGCCTCGATGATCGTCGCCGAGTCGGATGGCGAGCAGTATCTCGCGATTTCGCGGCGCATCTCCATCAGCGACCGCATCAAGCTGTTCGACAGCCACGATCTTGAGGCCGTTGTCAGCCAGACCGACGTTACCCGCCTGCCGTGCCGGGGCGATGCCGCCGACGTTAAGGGCTGGGTCGTTTCCTCGTACAAGCGCGAAATCCAGGGGATGCGTGGCCGCCTGTTCAAGGGCGACTTCCGGAACCAGCCGTTGCCCGCCGCCAGCGCCGGCCAGGATTTTGAATACACGCTGCTGGTCTCCGACAACAACGAACACGCCATCGAGATTGAAAAATACGGCGACGGGCGCATGGAAGTCTATGCCACCGTCTATCGCCGCTTGAGCGATGTCGGGGAAATCATCCACCCGGCGACCAGCGACGGCCTGCGCCCCGAAGCCAGGTTACAGGCAAGGCCGCAGCCGTCCTCGCAGGAAAAACCGGCGCCGGCCATGTCGGCATTGTCAAAACCGGCGGAAGCGCCGCGCCCGCTGCCGGTCAAACTTCAGGATTTTTCTTCGGCATCCGCTCCGGCGGCGCCGCCGATTCCCAAGCCGGAACCCTTCACCGCGGTGAAGGACAAGCCGGCCGTTACCGTCCCGCAACCCCTCAGCATGAATGGAAAACACAGCATGAACACCACCGAAAGCAATGCCAGGCCAAAACTTTATGTCCAGCCGACGGCTCCGGAAAATTATAAACAGGAGACAAAAGCCATGACCAACGGATCCAGTAATTTTGATTCCGACGCCATCGAGTGCGAGTTGCGCGTCGCCAACAAAATCATCGATGAAGCCATCCGCAACGAAATGCGCCTGACCGACATCGTCCGCCGCATCATCGAGTTGCCGGTGGCCTACCAGGAATCGGTGCAGATTCCGGTGACGCTGACCGACGAGGATTATTCCCTGCTCGCCATCCGCTACGGCATTCCCTCGTCCGACCGCAATTCCATCAAGCGCCGCATCATCGAAGACCTGAATGCGTTTTCGGGCGGCAGCGCGGCGAAGAAAGCGGCTTGACGTCATCCTGCGCTGACGCTACGCGTCCCGCAGGATGACGTGTATCGCCTCCGTCAACATCCCTAGCTCCTCCGTCGAAATCACCAGTGGCGGGGCGAGGTAGACGATGTCCCTGAATGGCCGCACCCACACGCCGCGCCCGATGAATTTCGGTTTCAGCGCCGTCACATCAATATTCGCTTCCATCTGCACCACGCCGATTGCGCCCTTGACGCGCACATCCACCACGCCGGGGAGGGTGCGGCAGGGGGCCAGTTGTCCGGCTAACTGACGCTCGATGGATTCGAGGCGTGATGGCCAGTCTTTTCCCTCTCTCTTCGGGAGAGGGTGCCCCGAAGGAGCGGGTGAGGGCGTATCGTATCTTGCGTCATCTTCATCCGGCGCTGCGCGCCACCTTCTCCCGGGGGGGGAAGGGAAGAAGAGATCGAGCGACGCATTTGCCGCCGCGCAGGCCAGCGGGTTAGCCATGAAGGTCGGACCGTGCATGAAGGCGGCATCAGGATTATCGCCGAGGAACGCCGAAAAAACATCCTCGCTGGCCAGCGTCGCGCCGAGGGTCATCGTGCCGCCGGTCAGCGCCTTGCCGAGGCACAGAATGTCCGGCGCGATGCCGGCTTCGTTCACGGCGAATAAATTTCCGGTGCGGTAAAATCCGGTGGCGATTTCGTCGGCGATAAACAAGATATTATGCTTTTTGGCGAGCCGGTGAATCTCGGCCAATATATCCGCCGAATGAAAGCGCATTCCACCCGCGCCCTGCACCAGCGGCTCGATGATGAGTCCGGCGACGTTGCCGTTTATGCCGCCAAGCAACGTGTCGAATTCGGCGAAGCTGTATTCGTCGGCGGGGATATCCAGCACATACTGCTTGATGACGGAATTTTTGAATGCCTTGTGCAGCGACTTTTCCGGATCGGAGACCGACATGGCGCCAGGCGTATCGCCGTGATAACCGTCTTTGAAACAGATAAACCTGTCCTTGTGCGGCTTGCCCAGGTTTCTCCAGTATTGCAGCGCCATTTTCAGCGCTACCTCGACGGCGACCGACCCCGAATCGGCGAAGAACACGCGAGAGAGGCCGGCAGGCGCAATCTCAGTCAGGCGTCTGGCTAAGGTCAGCGCCGGTTCGTGCGCCAGCCCGCCGAACATGACGTGCGGCATGATTTCCAGTTGTTTTTTGACGGCGGCGGCGATGTGTGGATGGTTGTAGCCGTGGCAGGCGCTCCACCATGAGGCGATGCCGTCGATAAGCTCACGCCCGTCGGCCAGCGTAATGCGGCAACCCTGCGTCGATACCACCGGCAGCGGCGGCGGCTCCGTTTTCATCTGGCAGTAAGGCCGCCAGATGTGCGGCAGGCCTTCGTTATACCAATCTTTCGTCATCCTGCGAGGCGCGTAAGTGACTGCGCAATCTCCTGTGCTGACGCCTGCGGCGTTCCCCCGCGGGACGTATGCAAGCCCAGCTTCCCGAACATCGCCCTGTCTTTATCGGCTTCGGGATTGGCGGTGGTGAGGAGTTTTTCGCCGTAGAAGATGGAGTTGGCGCCGGCGAAGAAACAGAGCGCCTGCGTTTCCTCGCTCATCTCCTCGCGCCCGGCGGAGAGGCGCACGAAGGAAGCGGGCATCAGGATGCGCGCCACGGCGACGGTGCGGATGAAGTCGAATGTATCAATCGGCGGCGCATCCTGCAGCTTGGTGCCCTTCACCTGCACCAGTAAATTTATCGGCACGCTTTCAGGATGCTCCGGCAGGTTCGCCAATGTCCTCAGCAGTTCGGCGCGGTCATCGAGACTCTCGCCCATGCCGACGATGCAGCCGCAGCAGACGCGCATGCCGGCTTCACGGACGTGCGCCAGCGTATCCAGCCGGTCCTGATAGGTGCGCGTGGTGATGATGTTGCCGTAAAACTCCTCCGAGGTATCGAGATTGTGGTTGTAATAATCAAGCCCGCTGGCCTTGAGCCGCTGCGCCTGCTCGCCCGTGAGCATCCCGAGCGTGGCGCAGGTTTCCAGCCCCAGCGCCTTGACGCTTTCAATCATATGCCCGACTTTTTCGAGGTCGCGGTCTTTGGGCGAGCGCCATGCCGCGCCCATGCAGAAGCGCGACGCGCCCGCCGTCCTGGCTTTCCGCGCTTCGGCCAATACTTCTTCCTCGCCCATCAATTTCTCCGCCTTGACGCCGGCGTTAAAATGCGCGCTCTGCGGGCAGTAGCCGCAATCCTCGGCGCAGCCGCCGGTCTTGATTGAAAGCAGGGTGGACATCTGCACTTCGTTGGGATTGAAATGCCGCCGGTGGGCGCTATGGGCGATGAACAGCAGGTCGTTGAACGGCAGGCCGAAAAAGTGCAAGACTTCGCTTTTGCGCCAGTCGTGACGTATGGTAGGTTGCATAACGAATTCTCCTGTCATCCCCGCGAAAGCGGGGATCCAGTGGCGGCGCGTCTGCGCCGCGAAAAGATCTATACCGCGCCCACGGCGCTTTTACTGGATTCCCACTTTCGTGGGAATGACAATTATACTAGATTTAAAAATATGCCAGCATTAGACGACACATTACAGCAAAAATTGCGGGTTCTCGAAACCAAGCGCCGCCGGCGTGTGCTTAAAGAAACAGGGCGGATGGATGGCGTTCGGGTACGGCGCAGTGGGCGCGAGCTTGTTTCCTTCAGTTGCAACGACTATTTAGGCTTGTCGCACCGGCCGGAAGTCACCCGGGCGGCGAAGGCGGCGCTGGATATGTACGGCGCCGGGGCAGGGGCGTCGCGGCTGGTGACCGGCAATTACCCGCTGTACGATAAACTGGAAGCGGCGCTGGCGAAATGCAGGGGAACCGCGGCGGCCTGCGTGTTCGGCAGCGGGTATCTGGCCAATATCGGCACGATTCCGGCGCTGGTCGGGGCGGGCGACCTCATCATCGCCGATAAATTTATCCATGCCTGCATGGTTGACGGGGCGCGGCTGTCGGGCGCGACCGTCATGCGTTTCGCCCATAACAACCTCGCCCATTGCCGCATGTTGCTCGAGGCCAACCGGCCTGAGCATCATCACTGCCTGCTGCTGACTGAAACCGTATTCAGCATGGATGGCGACCGCGCGCCGGTTTCTGATCTGGCGGCGCTGGCAAAGGAGTTTGATGGCTGGCTGATGGTGGATGGGGCGCATGATTTCCCCTCTCCCATCGGGAGAGGGTGGCGCATAGCGCCGGGCGAGGGCGGTGCCATCAGCGATGCTCTCACCTCTGCCCCTCTCCCGGGGGGAGAGGGGGTTATACAGATGGGCACGCTCTCCAAGGCGGCCGGCAGCTATGGCGGCTATGTGTGCGGGTCGGAGGCCTTGGTTGAGTATTTAAAAAATGCGGCGCGCAGCCTGATTTATTCCACCGGACTGCCGCCGGCGACCGTTGCCGCCTCCCTCGCCGCGCTGGAGATTATGGCAGACGAGCCGGAACTGGTGAAAAAGCCGCTGGAAAATGCGCGGATGTTCACGTCGCTGCTGGGCATGAAGGAGGCGCAGAGCGCCATCGTGCCGTTGGTGCTGAAGGAAAATGACAAGGCGCTGGCGGCGGCGAACCTGCTGGAGGAGCGCGGGTTTCTGGTGTCGGCGATCCGGCCGCCGACGGTGCCGGAACATACGGCGCGGCTGCGCTTTGCCTTCTCGGCGCTGCATACAACGGAGCAGATTGAAGCGGTGGCGAAGATTGTGAAAGAGCAGGGATGGCTGGAATCTTAACCTTAAGCGGCTGGGGGCAGCCGCACGACGCGCTGGAAGCGGTTGCGCCGGGCGCCACGCATGTGAATTATGCGAAGCACGGTAGTGCCGAAGCGGCGCTTTCGGCCATCGCCGATACGGGTAGGGGGTATGACACCGTCATCGGCTGGTCGCTCGGCGGGCAGCTGGCGGTGCGTGCGGTGGCGGCGGGAATGCTTGCGCCAAAAAAACTGGTGCTGATTGCAGCACCCTTTCAGTTCGTCGGCGGGGAAGCGGGCATGGGGCGGGACACCTACAAAAAATTCCGCGATAATTATGCAAAAAATCCGGCGCGCACGCTGGATAAGGCCTGGGCATTGATTCATCAGGGCGATACCCGCGTGGGGTATATTGAAAAACAACTGGAAGCGCAGGATAAAAATGCCGTGTTGCGGCATGACTGGCTGCGCTGGCTGGAGGCGATGGAGGATTTTAGTTTTTCTGATATACCCTTGGCCGGTATGCCGAAGACGTTACTGATTCATGGCGGCGCCGATGTCGTCGTGGCGCCGCAGCAGTCGCGGTATTTTGCAAAAATGCTGCCGCAGGCGGAACTGATGATGCTTCCCGGCGCCGGCCATGCGCCGCACTGGCATGATACGGAGGCGGTGGCGGCGGCGATAAAGGAATTTGCGCGTGTTTAGTTCGCAGGCGATCAAGCAGGATTTCAGCCGCGCCGCATCGCGGTATGACGAAGCGGCGCAATTGCAGCGCCGCGTGCGCGCGTGCGCCCTGGCGCCGGCGCGGGAATGCTGGCCGGAAGGCTCGGCCATTCTGGACGCGGGATGCGGCACCGGCGCGCTGGCTGCGGATGCAAAAGGATTCGGCTGGCGGATTGTGGGGATTGATGTGGCGTCCGGCATGTGCGCCGCTGCGCGGCGCAATTGCGCCGTCGTCAATGCCGATGCGGGCGCGCTGCCGTTTGCAGGCGCCAGTTTCGACGGTGTGTTTTCCTCACTGATGCTGCAATGGGTAATGAACCCCCTGGGGGTATTTCAGGAAATGGCGCGGGTGATTGCTCCCGGCGGAAGCTGTGTCGTTTCGACGCTCCTGCCGGGGACGCTGCGCGAATTAGAGGCGGCATTTGCCACGCTGGATGACGCGCCGCATGTCAGCCGGTTCACGCCTGAGGCGGCGTTGCTCTCGGCGGCGGCGGCGGCGGGGTTGAAGGCGATTTCGGCAACGGAGAAAACCATCGTCAATCATCACCCCGATGCGGAAGCGCTGATGCGATCCATCAAATCTATCGGCGCCGTCAATAAAGCATCGGCGCGGCGCAGGGGGCTGATGACGCCGCAGCGGATGGCGCAGCTTGAGCAGGCGTATGCGCGGTTCGGCGGCGCTCAGGGAATTCCGGCGACGTGGAAGGTGCTGTATATGGTGATGAGGAGGGTTTAGCCATGTCCTCTTTTTTCATCACCGGCACCGGCACCGGCATCGGTAAGACGCTGGTGATGACGGCGCTGTGCCGGCAGCTTAAGGCCTCGGGAAAAACGGTGACGGCCTTGAAGCCGGTCATCAGCGGCTACGACCCGAAGGATAAAAATAACGATGCGGCGCTGATTTTAAAAAGCTGCGGGTTGGCGCCGTCGCCGGCGCTGATGGAAACCATCGCGCCGTGGCGATATGCCGCGCCGCTTTCGCCCTCGATGGCGGCGGCAAAAGAAAACAATCCGGTGGACATGCAGGCGCTGGTCAAATTCTGCCGTGACCATGCGGCGCTGGCCTCTGACGCGGTGCTGGCCGAAGGCGCGGGCGGCGTGATGTCGCCGCTTACCGAAAATGAAACAATGCTTGACTGGATGGAGGCGCTCGGCTGGCCGGCGATACTGGTTGGCGGCAGTTATCTCGGCGCGCTGAGCCATATGCTTTCGGCCTTTGAGGCATTGAAAAGCCGGGGTGTGCGCTTGCAGGCGCTGGTCGTTTGCGAATCGGAGCGCAGCACGGTTTCACTCACTGACACCGCGACGGCGACAGAAAGGTTTTTACCTCCGGCCATTCCTGTAGTAAAATTACCGCGCATCGGCGGCAAAGACGCACTGTGGAAAAACGCGCCGCCGATCCACTGGATATGCGAATGACCGACGCGCCTTCCTTCACTCTTCCCGGAATCACCGGCTTCGGCAGGAAAAAGCCGGAGCGCGACAAATATGCCGGCTTCAACCGCCGGATGCTGGCGGCGACCATTGATTCGGCGCTGCTGGTGCCGGTGATGCCGCTGATCAACCGCCAGGTGCCGATTGATCTTGATGCGCTGCGTGCGTTGCAGCATGACCTTGCATCCGGTGCGGGTACGCAGGCGCCTCAAATGCAGATGCTGGCCGATCCGGCATTTTCGGCGTTCGTTACCAGTTTCATGGATAACTTTCTGGCGCAGATTGCGCTTTTGTGCGTGTTTTCCGCCGTGTGCTGGCATTTCTGGTCGGCCACGCCCGGCAAAATAGTGCTCGGCATGAAAATCGCCGATGCGGAAACCGGGCAACCGATGTCCGACCGGCAGATTATCCTGCGGCTGCTCGGTTACGCGATTTCCGGCGCATGTCTCTTCATGGGGTTTTTCTGGATAGGCTTCGACAGGCGCCGCCAGGGCTGGCACGACAAAACTGCCGGCACCGTGGTGCTTGTCGTGCCGTGGCGGACGATGTTCAAATCCCTGGTTGCCCGTTTGCGGGATTACGGCGTTTTCGAATAATCGATATAACTGCCGAAATAACGGTAGATATTTTTCTCCAGCTCGGCGTTCATGCTGGTCATCAGGCCGGCGATGAAGTGGTGGAGTATTTCATCGCGTTGCGCCAGGCTGACGTCGGCGGGGATGGTAATCGACCGCGTCGCCGTCGCCGTGATGCTGGCCTCGGACATCGCGCCGCCGCCGTAAACGCGCATTTCGACGTCCAGTTTGGCATCATAACGCTTGTCCGGGCTGGCGGTAAAAAATCCGTCAGGCTGCGGCAGGGGCGTGGCGATGACGCTGCCGTCATGAATGATGACTTCCAGCATTTTGTCGCCGCCGGCGGGATGCAGCCGGTCATGCACCCAACTGTGCATGGCGTCGGATGGAGAAATGGGGATCAGGTATTCGACGTTAGGCAAGCGCATCGGCGATTTATACGCATCGACAATCTCGATTTTGCCGACGTTGAGGTATATCGGCTGGTAACGCGTGAAGCTGAGCGGGTGTGGCGGCGGTACATTCACCGTCTGGCAGGACGCCAGCAGCAGCGCCGCCAGGCAGAACGACAAAATATTGCGCATTGATACCTCCTGCATAAGAAACCGCATCATAATCGCCTTCACATTTTTTTTGAAGGTAATTTCGCATCCGGCGGGCGGATGTAATAGGGCGAAAGCGGCAGGGCGGGGGGCCGCGTGGCCGCCAGCGCCGCCAATATATCGGCGCGGGGAAAGGATATGCCTTTCCCCTCCCCCTCTTTTCCCCCTCCCGCTTGCGGAGGGAGGCAAAGAGGGGGAACATTGCCGGCAATGAACAGGTTCTTTCCGGCGGCGGCCAGTGCGGTCTCCAGCGTGCCGATCCGCGGCGCGCCGCCCGGCAACTGGTAATAATACTCGCCTTTCCCGGCGTTCAGGATGGCAAGGACAGGCGCGCCTCCGGCAAGCGCTACCGCGCCGAAGGCCAGCACATCGAGCGTGGTAAAGCCTAATCCCCTGATGCCGGCGGCGAAGCAGATGCCGCGCGCCGCCGCCAGCCCGACGCGTATGCCGGTGAAACTGCCGGGGCCGATGGTGGCGGCGACGGCGGAAAGGTCGCGGTATTCCAGCCCGCTTTCTTTCAATACCTGCTCGACCATCGGCAGCAGTCTGGCCGATTGCATGACGGGAGAGGTGTTTTCGGCGTAGGCCTTGAGGCGGCCGTCCTGCCAGACGGCGGCGGAGCAGGGGCCGGTGGCGCTTTCGATGGCGAGAATGGCGGTCATGATTGACGTCATAGCGGTAAAGCGGTAGCCTGTCATCTCTGCAATGCAGGGAATTATAGATGCTTGATAAGAAAAAATGCGTACCGTGCGAGGGTGGGCTTTCGCCGCTGACGGCCAGGCAGGCGGAAGCCATGCTGAAGGAGGCGCCGGGCTGGGAATTGGTCAGGGACGGCAAGGCGATCCGGCGGCGCTTTGACTTCAAGAATTTCAAGCAGGCGCTGGCGCTTGTGAACCAGGTGGGCGAGATCGCCGAATCGGAAGGCCACCATCCGGACATCAGCTTCGGCTGGGGTTATGCCGAGTTCCTGCTGTGGACGCACGCCATCGGCGGGCTGCATGAGAATGATTTTATCGTCGCCAGCAAAATCAATCGCCTCGCATGAAGAAATTATATATCAAAACCTGCGGCTGCCAGATGCCAGGCTGCGCGCCGCTTGAGCGCAGAATTATATTATGACGAAGAAATTATATATCAAAACCTGCGGCTGCCAGATGCCAGGCTGCGCGCCGCTTGAGCGCAGAATTATATTATGACGAAGAAATTATATATCAAAACCTGC
>JAGWIM010000001.1 GCA_028873525.1 Pseudomonadota bacterium | reverse complement strand
GGTGCATTCGGTGGTATTCGCCGGATTCTCCGCCGAGGCGCTGAAAGGGCGTATCGAGGATTGTTCCAGCAAGATCATCATCACCGCCGATGAGTCCCTGCGCGGCGGAAAAAAGACGCCGCTTAAAGCCAACGTGGATGCTGCCATTTCCACCTCCCCCGTTCGGGGGGAGGTCGTCGCGCCGGAGCACGAAGTGCGAAGGCAGACGGGAGGGAGTAATGTTATTGATGCCCCCACCCCGACCCTCCCCCCTGCAGGGGGAGGGAGAACAGAGCGTGTGATTGTTGTCAGGCGCACCGGCAGCACCATTCCGTGGGATTCGGCGCGCGACGTGTGGTATCACGAGGAAATGGCCGCCGCCGAGCCTGAGTGCCCGCCGGAAATCATGGACGCCGAGGATGCGCTTTTCATTCTTTACACCTCCGGATCGACCGGAAGTCCCAAGGGCGTGCTGCATACCACCGGGGGGTATATGGTGTGGGCGAGCGTCACGCACAAATATGTTTTTGATTACCATGCGCCACCATCTCCGCATAAGCCCGTGCAAGCGGGCGCATTGCGTGGTACGGTTCCCGAAGCGCACCAGACCCCGCAACAAGTGCGGGGATTGGAAGGGGATATTTTCTGGTGCACCGCCGATGTCGGCTGGGTGACCGGGCATACCTATATCGTTTACGGGCCGCTCTTAAACGGCGCGACCAGCGTGATGTACGAGGGCGTGCCGAACTATCCCGACTGGGGTCGGTTCTGGCAGATTGTCGACCGGCACAAGGTGACGATTTTCTATACCGCGCCCACCGCCATCCGCGCGCTGATGCGCGAGGGCGATGCGCCGGTGAAGCAACATTCGCGCGCGTCCCTGCGTGTGCTGGCCAGCGTCGGCGAGCCGATTAACCCCGAAGCGTGGCTGTGGTACTGGCGCGTCGTCGGCGACGGGCGCTGCCCGGTGATCGACACCTGGTGGCAGACCGAAACCGGCGGCCATATGATAACGCCGCTGCCGGGTGCGACGGCGCTGAAACCCGGCTCGGCGACGCTGCCGTTTTTCGGCGTGAAACCCGCCGTCGTCGATCCGTCGGGAAAAATGCTGAAAGGCGCGTGCGAGGGGATGCTTGCCATCTCCGATTCCTGGCCGGGGCAGGCGCGCACGATTTACGGCGACCACGCGCGTTTCGAGCAGACTTATTTCTCGCAATTCAGTGGCCTCTATTTCACCGGCGACGGCGCGCGGCGCGACAAGGACGGCTACTACTGGATTACCGGCCGGGTGGACGATGTCATCAACGTGTCCGGCCACCGGCTCGGCACGGCGGAAATCGAAAGCGCGCTGGCGGCGCATCCGCAGGTGGCGGAGGCGGCGGTGGTCGGCTTCCCGCACGACCTCAAGGGGCAGGGGATTTACGCCTATGTCACGCTGAATGCCGGCATTGAGCACAGCGACGCGCTGCGTGGCGAACTGGTGCAGCATGTGCGAAAAACCATCAGCCCGATCGCCACGCCCGACCACATTCATTTCACGCCGGCGCTGCCCAAGACACGATCAGGCAAAATCATGCGCCGCATTCTGCGTAAAATCGCCGAGGGCGAATTCGACAAGCTGGGCGACACCTCCACCCTCACCAACCCGGAGATTGTGGAGGAACTGGTGAAGGGGAGGAAAGGATAATCGCGCTGCGCTCAAGGTGTATGTGGCGGAGGGGATTTCTTATTGCCCGGAGGGTTTTTAACTGTTGGGCTTCCTGCCGGGGTTTGACTGCTGCCCGCGCTGACTTGCTCCCAGGCCAGTTGAACTGCGCTTGTCACTCCAGCACCAACTCCCTGTATTAACTGCGGGAGAGGCATGATAGTGACGGGCCTACTGAGAGCCGTCATTATCATATTCAAGTCAGGACTCGGTGTCGAAGCGCCGTTATTCTTTTTCTCGGTAGATCCCGTAGCCGGGGCAGTATTTTCTGAAGCAAAACGAGGTTTGTATAGCCTAGTTTTGAAACTATTCAAGAATTCATCAGAAAGTTGCTTGTCACCATCGTTCACTGCGGTTTCAGGTGGCTTAGCCGGGGCAGCGGCGGCGGCGGCCTTAGCGGCAGCAGCAGGAGCAGCAGTTTTCGCAGCAGCGGCAGTTTTCGCATTTTCTTCTTCCTGCGCTGCCAATTTCTGGAACATATTGGTAAGCTTGGTATTCTGTGGGTTTACATCTGATAGTCCGTTGGGACAATTGATGTAAAGGGGATCCGTAATAATGTTACGTTCGTGGTGTGAAACGTTATTGATTTTTAATTGATGGCTTTTTCCTTCGTGCGTAGCACTGACGTGATATTCTTTTATCGTATCCTTGAAGACGAATTTGACATCAAAATCTACGGTGGTACTGGTGGTTTTCGGTATGGGTGTAGTTACAATATTTGTCCACTCTGGTTGTTGTTTTAGAATGGCGATATAGTCAGCACGATCCTGGCGTTCTTGAGCTTCACGTTCATCATTAGAGACTTTCTGTTCATGCTCACGTTGCTTGACAGCAGTATTGTTTATTACCCTGATCATACCTGCAAACTGTTCTTTGATATTCGCATTTTCAATATGCAGAATATTATCTTCCCCTATCTTTATCGCATGTTTATACCCGATTGCTTCCACGACGGGCTTGTCAGTACTCGCAGTTAGTGGAGTCTGTACTGTTTGGGGTGTGAACTGAAGACCGCCGGACACACCTGATACCTGTCCGGTTATGGTTGCGATAACGTTACCATTGTTATCCGGCACATTAAACGTCACCAGCCGCCGCACGCTGCCCTCAGGATTGGTCAGCTTAATATTCCTGGCATCATCATAATCGGCAGCGGCCTTGTCGGCAGCGGCTTTATCGGCAGCGGCCTTAGCGGCAGCGGCTTTATCGGCAGCGGCCTTGTCGGCAGCGGCCTTGTCGGCAGCGGCCTTAGCGGCAGCGGCCTTAGCGGCAGCGGCTTTATCGGCAGCGGCCTTGTCGGCAGCGGCCTTGTCGGCAGCGGCCTTGTCGGCAGCGGCCTTGTCGGCAGCGGCCTTAGCGGCAGCGGCCTTGTCGGCAGCGGCTTTATCGGCAGCGGCTTTATCGGCAGCGGCAGTCGTAGCCTCAGTAGCAGCAGCAGGAGCAGCGGCTGGTGTATCGGGTGTGGGCGGCGCGGCGGGCGCGACAGGTTTGCTGGCGAAGAAGCCGCCCTTGTCCAGCCCCAACGCGCTGCCGATGAAGAATGCAATCGCGGCGATGATCAGCGCGCCGATCAGGCCGATGACCTCGCCGCCGGCGAAGAACGCAATCGCGCCCGCCGCCAGCGCCAGCATTCCGGAGACCATATTATTACTGACGGGATTGCTTTTGCCGTCCTGGTCATTGTCATCAGCGGGAGTGATGGCGGCAGGCGCGGATTTTTTTTCAGCGGGCATAATGGTACTCTTTCATTCACCGTGTTATTTAACCTGTCTTCATTCTCCCATACTTAACCGTTTCCCTCAAATGAAGCTTTTGTGACAATGGGCGGCCACGGCGCCATTTTACCCCGGAATTGTCATGGAATTGTCACAGTTCCGTAAAAATTCAGCCAAGTTGGAAGCCAGAGGTGCTTTTTTGGGGTACGGAGGAGGTAATAGGATTCTTGGGCGGCGGCGTGGCGGGAGATGCTAATTTTCCGCTTTGTGCAAGGTTTACATCTGCCATCGCAGCGGCGGTGACACCGTGCGTCGCTGATTTTTCATGTCCGGGTACGGATGGTGCCGGTTCCGTATTTTCCCCCGATGCGAGCGCGGGCGCCTTGTTCTGAAACGTGCCGGCAACCGCATCATAGGTTTTTTTGCCAAGTATGCCGAAACCGACGGCGGCGAAGGCCGAGGCGACCAGCAGCGGGACGCCTTCAAACAGGCTGGAAGCCAGTTTATATACGAGGCCGAAGCCGGCCAGCGCGGCGGCGACTACCGTTCCCGTGCCGAGCACCCCCATGCCGGACTGTTCGCCTTGCCCTGAAAATGATGCGCCGCCATCCGCATCACCATGCTGTTGTCGTTGGTACGCGTATCGTGCGCGTGCATCGTTATCTCTTATACGTTGTTTGGCACGTTCGGCTCTCAGTTGAGCATCAAGAATCTTTGGTTCGTTTGCAATATCACCAAGCCGTTTGTTCAGGTCTGTTGCTTGTTGGCCCCTTGGGGTTTCCCTATAGGACGGAAAGAAGTTCGTAAAAAACGAACCAACCCACCCCAAAGGGCCGAAACCCGATGCGCCATATGATTCGCGGTAGCCCATAAAAACCACTCCAGCTTTTTAACGCTCCCTGAAGTATAAGGTTACAGGACAGCGGTCTCAAGTTAAGTTTTTGTGACAATGTGGTTAATGCCGCGCCGCCGGCGCGCGCAGCAGGCAGGCGTACCACGGCGGTCTGGCAAATTCATTAATAATTTCAAAACCTAAGCCTGTATAGGCCAATGCCGCGCCCTCGGCCTGCCAGGCGAGGATGCCACCCAGCGCCGCCACCCCGTTTTCAGCCAGATGCGACTTGACATCGCCGGCCCAGCGCACAATCGGCTCGGCCAGCAGGTTAATGAAAATGAGGTCGTAGGGCGCGTTCGCCCGTATTTCCGGCGCGGAGAACCCGTCGCTGCGAACCGCCGTCACCAGGCGCTCCAGGCCGTGCGCCGCCATGTTTTTCCGGGTATCCTCCACGGCTTTTGCGGCGATGTCCGCCGCCAGCACCCTGGCCCCCCAGACGCTGGCCGCCAGCGCCGACAGGATGCCGCCGCCGCAGCCCAGGTCGAGCGCGGTTGCCGCGTCATGGCGTTCGTGCAGCCATTCCAGCGCCTCCAGCATCAGTTCCGTAGCCGGATGAAGATTCTGGCCGTCAAGCGTGATGGGCATAAAAACCTGGCCGAATAAACATAATTTTAATGATTGGGCGCTTACAATGACGTTAGTTCTCGGAATCATACCTTAAAAAACTACCGCAACGCTACCCGCGAGTCATGAAGAAACGAATACTCATCGTCGAGGATAACGACCTCAATCTCAAGCTGTTTCGCGATCTGCTGACGGCGCATGGATACGAGACCATCGAAACCAAGGAAGGTATCGAGGCCGTTTCGCTCACCAAAAGCGAGCGTCCCGACCTCATCCTGATGGACATCCAGCTTCCCGAAATTTCCGGGCTGGACGTGATGCGCCGCCTTAAATCCGATGACGCCATCCGCAACATCCCCATCATCGCCGTCACCGCGTTCGCCATGAAGGATGACGAGGAAAAAATTCTCTCCGCCGGCTGCGAGGCCTACATCTCCAAGCCGATCTCCATCGTGCCGTTCCTCAACACGGTGCGAAAGTTTCTAGGCGAAGAGGAAGTGGCATGATTGTAATCCTGCGTGAGCGAAGCGAGGCTGAGAATCCCGTGCAACGGAGGGGTGTCCCGTGCGGCCGCTTCGTGGCGCACAGGATGAAAGCATGACCGCCCAGATTCTCGTCGTTGACGATGTACCGGCCAATATCAAGTTGCTGGAGGCCAAGCTCGCCAGCGAATATTACGACGTTATTCCAGCCAGGGACGGTTTTGAAGCGATCAAGGAGGCCAAGGCGCACAAGCCCGATCTTATCCTGCTCGACATCATGATGCCGGGCATGGACGGCTTCGAGACCTGCAGGAAAATCAAGGAAGACGCCGAGTTGTCGCACATCCCGGTGGTGATGGTGACGGCGCTGTCGGAAAAATCCGACCGGCTCAAGGGGCTGGAATCCGGCGCCGACGATTTTCTCAGCAAGCCGATCAACGACATGGCGCTGTTCGCGCGCGTGCGCTCGCTGGTGCGCATCAAGACGCTGCTCGACGAGCTGCGCCTGCGCGATAAAACCAGCACCGAGATGGGCATCCAGACCGGCGAGAACAACCTCTTCGTGTCCGATGTGTCGGGCGCGTGCATCCTGCTGGTCGAGGACGACAACGTGCAGGGCAAGCAGATCGTCGAACGCCTGAGCAAAACCTACGCGGTGGAATGGATACAGGATCCGGAGCAGGCGCCGGCCAGGGCGGCCGAAGCCAACTTCGACGCTATCCTCATCAGCACGCTGTTGACCGACGTCGACGGCCTTCGCCTCGCCTCGCAGATAAAAAGCCACGAGCAGACGCGCGCCGTGCCGATTCTCGTCTTCGTCGACGAGGATGACCAGCGCCTCATGCTCAAGGCGCTGGAGATGGGGATCAACGATTATCTGCCGGTGCCGGTGGACAAGAACGAACTGACGGCGCGCGTGCGCACGCAGATACGCCGCAAAAAATACCAGGAAGCGCTGAAGTCAAATTACCAGAAAAGCATTTCCATGGCGATTACCGATGGCCTCACCGGTCTCTACAACCGCCATTACCTGGGCACCCACCTTGGCAACATGGTCAAGCAGGCGTTAAAAAACGGCAAGCATCTGGCGCTGATGATCATGGACATGGATCATTTCAAGGACGTCAACGATGCCTATGGCCATGATGCCGGCGACCTGGTGCTCAAGCAACTCGCGGATCTTATCATCCACGCCTCGCGTTCGACCGACCTGGCGGCGCGTTTCGGCGGCGAGGAGTTTGTCATGCTGATGCCGGAGACCGACCCGCAGGCGGCGGTGGGCGCCGGCAACCGCATGCGCGACATCGTCGAGAGCGCCGTGTTCAAAATCAATGCAGGCGGCGAAACCATCAAGAAAACCGTTTCCATCGGCATCGCCAGCCTGCATCCGGACGGAGATTCCGGAGAAGGCCTGCTCAAGCGCGCCGACGAAGCGCTCTACGCGGCCAAGCACAACGGCCGCAATCAGGTGAAGGTAGCGCCAGGCGCGGTGCCGAAGGGATGGTAGTGACTATCCTGCGGGACGCCCCCGCCTTGGCGAAGCCTTGCTCCAAAAATGCCGATTGCCCGGAAGCCAACGGCGCAGCCAGGGGCGTCAGCGCAGGATTTCTCTCCACGGCTAAAGATCCTGTGCCTCGCTTCGCTCGCGCAGGATTATAACCACCGGCGCGTGATCCGACGCCTTGTCCAGCCCGCGGAGTTTTTTTTCAACGCGCCAGCCGCTGAGCGCGTCTGCCGCCTGCGACGACAGCAGCAGGTGGTCGATGCGCAGGCCATCATCGCGCGCGAACGCATTATTGCGGTAGTCCCACCAGGTGTAGAGAGGTGCCGGACTGGAAACCGCTTTTTTATCTGACACCCGGCACCCGGCGCCCGGCACCACGCCGGCATCGTACATCCCCAGATGCAAAATCCCGCGAAACCTGCGCCGCACTTCCTCATGCGTCAGCACGCTGCCTTCCCAGGCTTTCGGGTCGTGCACGTCGGCATTTTCGGGGGCGATATTATAGTCGCCGCCGATGACCAGCATTTCGTCATAGGCGAGCAGCGTTTGCATATGCGCGCGCAGGCGGTCTAAAAAGCGCAGCTTGTACTGAAATTTTTCCGACGCCGCATCCTGCCCGTTGGGCACATAGACGGAGGCGACGCGGAGTGCCTGCGGGGTGACGGAAGGAATGCCTTTTTTATCTGACACCCGGCACCCGGCGCCCGTTACCCGTGGCAGGCTGACGACTGCTTCAATATACCGTGCCTGGGCATCGCCGCTATCTCCCGGCAGGCCGCGCCTTATATCCTCCAGCGGAAATTTGGAGAGGATGGCGACGCCGTTATAGGTTTTTTCGCCGAACAGCGCGAGGTTGTAACCCAGGTCTTCGATTTCCATTTTCGGAAAAGCGTCATCAACGCATTTGGTTTCCTGCAGCAGCGCGATGTCCGGCGCGTCCTGTTTCAGCCAGTCCAGCATATGCACAATCCGCGCCTTGACCGAATTCACATTCCAGGCGGCGATGGAAATAGTCATCGGTTGAGCGTCCGGTCTATCAGGTACAGCGGCCGCGCTTTTACTTCACGGAACATGACGGCGAGGTAATTGCCGATGATGCCCAGCATCAGCCATTGCGCCGCCTGCGACAGCAGGAAAATGGCGGCCAGGCTGGTCCAGCCGCGCACCGTATCGAACAGCAGCCACGACAGGAAAACATAACCCAGCAGGCCGATGCTGACCATCATCATGAGCAGCCCCAGCCATGTCGCCAGTTGCAGCGGGCGCGTTGAGAAACTGGTGATGCCCTCATTCGCGAAACGCAGCATGGCGCGCAGCGGGTAATGCGTCTCTCCGGCATGGCGCGCTTCCCGCGTATATTCGACGGCGGCCTGACGGAAGCCGAGCCACGCCACCAGCCCGCGCGTGAAGCGGATGCGCTCCGGCAGCGCGATGAGCGCATCCACCGCGCGGCGGCTCATCAGCCGGAAATCGCCGGCCTCCGGCGGAATCGGCACCTCGCTCAGGCGCCCCAGCAGCCGGTAATAGACCCAGGCCGAGGCTTTCTTAAAACCGCCTTCGCCTTGCCGCGACCGGCGCTTGCCATAAACGACATCAAATCCTTCGTCCATTTTTTTGATCATGGCGGGGAGCAGTTCCGGCGGGTCCTGCAGATCGGCGTCGATGACCAGCACGCGCCGCCCGCGCGCATGATCCAGCCCGCAGGCCAGCGCCATCTGGTGCCCGAAATTGCGCGACAGCCGGACGCCGATAACGCCGGCATCTTTCGCACAGAGCTTTTCAATGGCCGGCCATGTGCCGTCAGCCGAGCCGTCATCGACCAGGAGGATTTCCGTACCTTGCGTTTTGTAATCACCCAGGACTGCATCCAGCCGTGCTGCAAGCGCGGCGATACTTCCTTCCTCGTTATAGCAGGGAACGACGATGGAGAGGAGGGGGGTGGTCATGATGTCATTCGCTTGTGTTCGCCAGCGGTAATGGATTGCGCTTCCAGATATGTTGGTAACAGAGCCAAGAGAGCATGGCAATCGCGGCGGCGTTTATCCACATGGCGGTTTTCAGGCGGGCTATCCCTGAATAATGCGGCCATATCCATGGAAGCGAAACGTTATAGAGCGTGGCGGCCAGAGAGGCATACTGGAACATCGCGGCGATGAAAAACCAGCGCGGCCTCAAGGCTGCCAGCAGGAAGGAAAAAATATCCGCGGCAAAAAAATAACGGCCGAGCTGGCGGGGAAGCAGATAGGGCATGAGCGCGGCGAAAAGCGTGGCCAGCAATATCATCGCCAGCAGGGAATTTTCATCGTGCCGGCGGCGGTGGCTGACCCAGGCAATGCTCCCTCCTGCACAAGCGGCAAGAAACAACCCGCCGTAGGCAACCCAGCCCCGGCTGATGTCGGGCAGGTAAATGAAAATATTGGCCGCCATGAACGAGGCCGTCCACGCCTGCTGATGCATATTCCAGTTGAACAGCTGAGGCCAGTAATTAAAGAGCAGTTCCATGAACGGGCGGCCTTCCAGCCAAGCGGGAACGCAGGTCAGGATGTACACGCCGGGAATAATCGCTATCTCCCACCAGCGGATTTTGCGCTCCAGCAGGCAGAACAGCAAAAGCGGCGTCAGGAATATCGCCTGGGGTTTGAACGAGAAAGACAGTCCGTAAGCGATCAGCGCTTTGTATTTTCCCCCGCATGACAGGTAAAATACGAACGCCAGCAGGCATACGGTGTACCAGATATCGCACTGCCCGAACCATGCGCCGTTGGCCAGCACGGTTGGCAATAGTATCACCGATACAGCAGCGATGCCCGGCGGCAGGGATATGTCTGTGCTGCCCTGCGTCTGGCGTTGGTGCAGCGCGACCATTTCATAGACGTAATAAACGGCGACCGCTTCCCCGGCAAACGTGACGGTTTTTACGATGTAAAGCGTGCTTAAATAAGGCGAGAGCAGACTGAAGATGCCCAGCAGGTAAGTATAAAGAGGGGCATAATTGGAAAAACGCGTGCCATAGGCATGCGCCATGCCATGCTCGCGGATATAGGACATCCAGTAAATTACATATCCATTGTAATCGTCCGACCTGTAATCGATGAGGTATATTTTTAGGCAGACCGCCAGCAGATATAGCGCCAGAATGATGAAAAAAGACGGGGAAAATGTTTTTATTCTCGGCATGTGCCATTTCCGCCGGTGGGTTCGAGTTTCCACACATAACGCTGGCACAGCCATAGCAATAATGCAATCGCCGCTGCATACAGCACGGCGGCGATGCGGAAACGGCTCCAGTCATCAAGGCCGGTCAGGCGCTGGGCTACATCAAGCTGCCAGCTCTGGAAGGTGAGGATAGAAGCGCATTGCATGAGCAGCGCCGGCAGAAACCAGCACGGCCTTAAGGTGGCGATGACCAGCGTCAACACGTCGCCGGCGAGGAAATAGCGGTTGATCATCTTCGGCAGGATGAACGGCATCAGTGTGGAAAAAAGCGCCGCCAGCAGCAGATAATGGATGGGCGTCGGCTGCCGTGGCCAGCGCCGGTGCGTCCAGGTCACCAGCCCGGCGGCGGCAGCAGCGGAAAAAATGAGTCCCGCATCGCGCATGGTTTCATAGGAATAATGCAGCGGCAGCCAGACATAGATATTGCCTGTTTCGGTGATATTACCGTAAGTATGAAACTGTCGCCAGTACACCAGAAGTAATTTAGACATCGGCACACCCTCCATCCACGCGGGCAGGCAGATTAAGAGATAGGCGGCGGGTAGTATCCATAGCTTTTTCCATGGCACGATGCCTTCCAGCACCAGTATCAGCAGCAGCGGCGCAAGGAAGACGGCCTGCAGCTTGAAGGCAAAGGCCATGCCGCCCCAAAATAATGCCATGGAAGGCCGTTGTTTACCCACATAATACATGGCGGCCAGCAGCATGCCCACCCACCAGCTGTCGCACTGTGCCATGGCGGTGCTGTTCAGCACCACCGATGGCGCCAGCCACAGCAGCGTCACGGCGGCGGGCGGCAGGAGTGGATGATGGTTGCAGAGTGCGATAATGCGCCACAGCCAGAATCCCGCAAACACATCGCCGAGGAAGCTCAGCCATTTGACGGCGTGGAGCATAGCGAGGGTAGGAAACAGGCGGTCGAATACCCCCATCATATAAATGTAAAAGGGGGTGTAATTCGAGCCGCTGGCTGCGTAATGGATGCCGGGATAATAGCGTATGACGAATAACCAGCGATCGATGAAGGCGCGGTAGTCGTTGGAGGTGACGTCCATCAAGGGAGATCGCGCCCACCACGCGACGGCCAGACCGACAGCCAGCAGGGTTATCTGGATGGGATGGACGCTGTTCCGCAACGCCTTCCGGTCAGCACGCAATATCCGGTGCATCAGCAGGCCGAAGCAGAGATAATAGAGAATGGCCAGCATCTCCGGCGTTGAGCGCATGCTATAGACGGCGACATCAGGGTTGCTTCCCGTGGCGCTGAATGTCACCTGCAGCTGATTGGCGCCGTAATGCAGGTAGGGAGAGAAATCCATGGTCACCGCGTCGCCGTAGCAGCCTGAAAAGCCATGGCTGACAGGATTGCCGTTGATGGTGATTTCCTTGAGGCAGGCGGTCTTGCGGATATCCGGCACGCCCGGCCACTGGCTGGGGCGGACATCAGCCGAAGGCACGATGCGGAGAACGCCCGACTGACCGGGGAAATAAGAAAATGAAACGCTGGCGATGCCGCCGCTCCCCGCATGCGTGGTGGTAATGTTGGCAAGCGTAACGGGCGTAAAAGACCACAGCAGCAGCACGCATATCCAGCTGGCAAGCGTAAGGGTTATGGAAGAGGCGAGCGGCACGCGAATCCATATGTCAGAACGACAACGGTGTTGATTTGTCCACACGTGTTTTATGCATAGATAAAACAATATGGCAAGCGCTGCCGCGTTCATACCCAGGCCGAGCCGTAAGGCAGTATTATGGTTATGAAAAATTGAAAGATGCGTTTGATAATCGGGTGGCGCCAATATGGATGCGCTTTGGAACAGTAGGGTAAGTATGCACCAGCGTGGATTAAGGCAGGCCAGCAGCAGTGACAGGATATCGGCGGCGAAGAAATAACGGTCATGCATGTGCGGCAGCACGAAGGGCAGCATGGCGGCGCTCAGAGTAGCCAGCAGCGTGTATTGCGTCAGCGTGAACGGGAGCTTCCACCGCAGGCAGGTGACAAATATGAAAGCTAGTGCCAGCGCCAGGCCCACCAATATGCCAAGTTGTGCTTTTAATACCGAGGACATTTGGAGCGATAGCAGATAGATATTTGGGGCGTTGCTGTTGAGATCGCCTTCCATAGCCTGACTGGGATAAATCATTAATAGATCATATAGCGACCTGCCTTCCAGCCATGCGGGAATACAGGTGGCGACATAGACGGCCAGCGGCACCCATGCCAGTTTCCATGGAACGCGGCCTTTGATGACCAGCACCAGAAACAGCGGCGAGAGAAACAGCGATTGCGGCTTGAAGGCGAGCGCTAACCCACAATATATCAGAGTGGGCAGGGGTCGATCGTTTATAATGTAATACAATGCTGCCAGCAGGAACGCTACCCACCATATATCGCATTGCCCCACGTCCGCGCCGTTGACCAATACGGAAGGAGACAGCAGGAGCAATATGGCGCCGATAAGTGGCGTAACCGGCGTGTATCCTTCACGTTGCCGGTACCAGTCCATAAGCCGGTAGAGATACAGGCCGGCGAAGGCTTCGCCGGCGAACGTCACGCCTTTCACCAGATAGAGTGTTCGTAGAGAGGGAAAAAGCCAACCGGCAATGCCGAGCATATAAGTATAGAGCGGGGCATAATTGGAAAATCCCTGTGCGTAGGCATGTAACAGGCCGTGAGTCTGGGGAAAATGCACCCAATATATTAGAAAATGCTGGAAATCCGATGATCGAAGATTGATCAGAGCAGCTTTCAGTGTAATCGCAAGGATAAACAGCCCTGTGGTCAGAAAATAATATTGCTTTATTGCCAGATTCTTTAGCAAGAGGAAGCGCATCAAAGCGTCACCGCGAAGCTATTGCCGCAGCCGCATTTGGCGGTGGCGTGGGGATTTTTGATGGAGAAGCCGGCGCTGGATAAATCTTCCGTATAATCCAGCACGCTGCCGCCGATGATGCCGAGCGAAACATTATCCACGATGACTTCGGCGCCATTATGCGCGAAAATCATGTCTTCGGCCGCGGGCGCGCCGTCATCGAGCGCGAAATCATACTGGAAGCCGGAACAGCCGCCACCTTTGACCGTAATGCGGAAACGAAGATTCGGCTTGCGTTCCGATGCTTTAAGCGCGTTGATGCGCGCACTCGCGCTGTCCGTCAGCGTGAAAGCGGGCGGCGGCGCGGGCGCGACCAGATGTTCATGCGGCTGCATGTCTTATAATATGGGTTAAAACCGCCGGAAAAACAAGCGGGTTTGTTCCTCTCTCCCGCCGGGAGAGGGGTAAGGGCGAGGGGGGGTGCGCCACCGGCGATGCCCTCGCCCGCCCGCCTTCGCCTTTCGGGCTTCGGTGGACACCCTCTCCCGATGGGAGAGGGAAATTACGTAGTGTGAGCCGGCTCACGGCAGAAACCCCTGGATTTGCGACGGGGGTGAGGGTCGGGGGATCTTCAGCGCCCCTTGCGGCCAAGCGTTTTGGAATAAAAACGCGGACGATACGGTGAGCGAGGGCCTTGGCACACCTTCTCATGGCATTGGCGCAAAATCATAGTGGTGATTTTGCGGGGCAACGCCCCGTAAATTCCGCCGCGCAGTAACCCGGGTGTAGGCCAAGAGTCTCATAGGAAAATGTGGTCGGGAAGGGGGAATTTTGTCATTCCCATTTATTTTGTCATCCCCGCGAAAGCGGGAATCCAGTGCGCCGCGTCTGCGGCGCAGAAGGGTTTATACCGCGCCCATGGCGCTTTGCTGGATTCCCGCCTGCGCGGGAATGACGGATTAAAGACGGGGATGACAAAGAGTGGAGGCGGACGGCGGGGAAATATCCTTGCCACCGCGCCTGTCTTTCGCTAAGCCTTAACGCCTTATGAACGAATCTGTCCCATCTAAAGACGGGCTGGCGCAATACGCCTGCCATCCCGAGGCCGGACGCGGGCGGCTGCACCCGGAGGAGGAGAGCAACACGCGCTCCTGCTTCCAGCGCGACCGCGACCGCATCATCCATTCCACCGCCTTCCGCCGCCTCGAATACAAGACGCAGGTCTTCGTCAACCACGAGGGCGACCATTACCGCACGCGGCTGACGCATAGCCTGGAGGTTTCGCAGATGGCGCGCGGCATCAGCCGGTCGCTCGGCCTCAACGAAGACCTCGCCGAGACGCTGGCGCTGGCGCACGACATCGGCCACACGCCGTTCGGCCATGCGGGGGAGGAATCGCTCGCCGAGATGATGGAGCCGTTCGGCGGGTTCGACCACAACGCCCATTGCCTGCGCATCGTGACCAGCCTGGAGCAGCGCTACGCCGAGTTCGACGGGTTGAACCTGACCTGGGAAACGCTCGAGGGCATCGCCAAGCATAACGGCCCCTTAATCAAACGCACCAGCGCCTCGCTGTTCGGCAAATTGCTGGGCAAGCCGGTGCCGCCGACGCTGCCGCGCGCCATCGCCGAATATAATGCGCGGCACGATCTCGACCTCGAGAGTTTTGCCGGCGGCGAGGCGCAGGTGGCCTCGCTGTCCGACGACATCGCTTATAATAATCATGACATCGACGACGGCCTGCGCGCCGGATTGTTCTCGCTGGAGGACATCCAGGAAGTCGAAAGCGTCGGAGTGATTTTCCGCGAGGTGCGCAGCCACTATCCTGGCATCGAGCAGCCGCGCCTGACGCACGAGGTTATCCGCCGCCTCATTAACCGCATGGTTACCGACCTCATCGATGAAACGCGACGAAACATCGACGCCGAGCATATCGAAAAACCCGACGACATCCGCACGCTGGGCAAGCCGCTGGTGGCGTTTTCCGCCGAAATGCAGGAAGCCAATCTCAAGCTCAAGGAATTCCTCATGGAACATATGTACCGCCATTACAAGGTCAACCGCATGGCGAGCAAAGCGCGGCGCGTGGTGCGCGAATTGTTCCAGTTTTTCTTAAACGAGCCGCAATGCCTGCCGACCGCCTGGCGCAGGCTGGCCGGCGGCGGCCCGAAGAGCGCCACCACCGCCACCATCGTCGCTGATTACCTCGCCGGCATGACCGACCGCTTTGCCCTCGACGAATACCGCCGCGTGTTTGACGTGCAGGCGCGGAGCTGGGGAGGGTAAGCCCCGCATTCATTGCGGGGGCCGGTTTTAAGGATTACATGATATATTGGCGGGATGAGCGGTTTCTGAAGACCAGACCCCGCAACAGGTGCGGGGATAAATGAATATCTACAAAAAGATAGAACGTGAACTTCATATAGTTATTGAAGCGTTGAAGGCGGAGGGCAGGCTGTCCGCCGGGGCCGATGCGAAAGCCGTCGAGGCGATGCCGTCGAAAGAGGAGGCGCATGGCGAAATCGCCACCAACGCCGCCTTGATCATCGCGGCGCAGGTGAAGGGCAACCCGAAAGAGATTGCCGCACTGTTGCTGGAGCGCATCAAAGCGCTGCCGTGTGTCACCAAGGCCGAAATTGCCGGGCCGGGGTTTATCAACCTGACGCTGGCGCCTTCCATCTGGCAGGAAACGCTGTTCGGCATCATCGAAACCGGCGTCGATTATGGCAATTCGGACATGGGGCAGGGGCGGCGCGTCAATGTCGAGTATGTCTCGGCCAATCCCACCGGGCCATTGCATGTCGGACATGGGCGCGGCGCGGTCTATGGCGATGCGCTGACGACGCTGCTGGAAAAAGCCGGCTACGAAGTTACCAAGGAATATTACATCAACGATGCCGGCGCGCAGGTGGATAAGCTCGCCGAGTCGGCGTATGTCCGTTACGAAGAAGCATTAGGCAAACCCGCAGGAGCAATGACCGACGGCCTTTATCCGGGTGAGTATCTTATTCCTGTGGGAAAGGCATTGAGGGAAAAATATGGAGCAACGTTTGCTGATGAACCAATGGAAAAATGGTTGCCAGAAATACGGAGTTTTACCATCGGTGCCATGATGGATTTAATCAAAGACGATTTAGCTGCACTTGGCATCAAACATAACGTGTTTTCCTCGGAGCGAGCCATCACGGAAGTGGGGGAGGTGGATAAGGCCATTGCTATGTTAGAGGGCAAGGGGCTGATCTACAAAGGCGTGCTGGAGCCGCCCAAGGGCAAAACGCCGGAAGACTGGGAGCCGCGTGAACAGACCTTATTCCGCTCGACGCGATTTGGCGACGATTGCGATAGGCCGGTGAAAAAATCCGACGGCAGCTGGACCTATTTCGCGCCCGACATCGCCTACCATTTCGATAAATGCAAGCGCGGCTTCGATTTGCTGATCGACGTGCTGGGCGCCGACCACGGCGGGTATGCCAAGCGTATCAAAGCGGCGGTGCAGGCATTGTCGGATGGTAAGGTGACGCTTGAAGTGAAGCTGTGCCAACTCGTCAAGTTCATGCGGGGCGGCGAGCCGCTGAAAATGTCCAAGCGCGCCGGGACGTTCGTTACCGTGCGCGAAGTGGTGGATGAGGTTGGCAGGGACGTGTTCCGCTTCATCATGCTGACGCGCAAGAACGATGCGCCGCTCGACTTCGATTTCACCAGGGTCATGGAGCAGTCGCGCGACAACCCGGTCTATTACGTGCAGTACGCCCATGCCCGCGCCCGCTCGGTCATCCGCCGCGCGAAAGCCGATATGCCGGACGCCATGACGATGGCTTCCGCGCCGGCGCCCGGATTGCTGGCGAATCTTTCCGGGCCGGAGGAACTGGCGCTGATGCGCCTGATGTGCAATTGGCCGCGGCTGGTCGAACAGGCGGCGCTGAGCCTGGAGCCGCACCGCGTCGCCTTTTATCTCCAGGAGCTGGCGGCGGCCTTCCACGGGCTGTGGACCGCCGGTAACGACGACCCGGCCCGGCGCTTTCTGGTGGAGGACAATATCGGGCTGACGGCAGCGCGGATTGTACTGGCTTGTGCCGTTTCGCTTGTCATTGCATCCGGTTTAATGGTATTGGGCGTAGAGCCGGTGGAGGAAATGCGCTGATGCAGGAAGAGGACAATGTCAAAGATCTGATTATCGTCGATGACGATAACTCCAGCCCGACGGCGCGCTGGCTGCCGGCGGCGGTGGTGTTCGCCGTGGTGTCGGGGTTCGTGGCGCTGGCCTGGTATGCCTATCATGCCGGAATGCAGTCGCTGAAGAACGACGACCTGCTGGTGGTCGAGGCCGATAAAACGCCAATCAAGGAAAAGCCGAGCGATCCGGGCGGGATGCAATTCCCCGATCAGGACAAAACGATTTTCGAGACTTTCAATGGCGCGCCGGTGC
Source organism: Pseudomonadota bacterium (assembly GCA_028873525.1). Lineage (GTDB taxonomy): Bacteria > Pseudomonadota > Alphaproteobacteria > Rickettsiales > SXRF01 > JABDCD01. Next base: position 49,281 of record JAGWIM010000001.1, on the reverse strand, counting down.
CGCCCAAGGTCGAACGCGTGTTGCCGCCGCCGGAAGAACCGGCGCCTGCGGATAAAGGCACTGCCGCCTGGATTAATAACAAGTTGCCGGACGCATCCGAACCATCCGTCCCGTCCGCCGCCGTGGAAACAAAAGTAGCTGCCGCGGCTGAGGGGAAGGAAGCGCCGTCCGCTGCTCCCGGGCCGCAGATTATCACCCCCATGCCGGTGTCGGCCAAACCCCGTGCCGTACCGGAAAAGAAGCCTGCCGAGATTTCTCATCCGGTGAAAAAAGCGCCGGTCGCCGCCGGTGTCCAGGTGCAGCTTGGCGCCTATCGCTCGGAACGGGAAGCCAGTGACGCCTGGCGGGCGATGCAGAAGAAGCACGCCTGGCTCTCCAGCAAGGACGCGGTTTTCATCAAGGCCAATCTCGGCAAGCGCGGCGTTTATTACCGCCTGCGCCTCGGCGGGTTTTCCACTAACGCTGAAGCCGGATCGTTCTGCAAAAAACTGGCGGCAAGCCATCAGGCCTGCATCGTTCCGGTGCATTGATTATGCCCCATGCCCCTGCCGCCGTCATTTACGGCATGAGCGGCCATCGCCTGACTTCCGGCGAACAGCGGCTTTTTTCCGAGGTCAACCCATATGGCTACATCCTGTTCGCCCGCAACTGCGAATCGCCGCAGCAGGTCAAAAAACTGGTACGCGACCTGCGCGAGGTCAGTGGTCGCGAGCGGCTGCCGATTCTTATCGACCAGGAAGGTGGGCGCGTAGCCCGCCTCAAACCGCCGCACTGGCCGGAATATCCTTCCGCCGGGGCGTTTGCGGCGCTTTACGGGCGTGACCGCGAAGCTGCCCGCCGCGCCGTTTATCTTAATGCCCGGCTCATTGCGCAGGATTTATATGCGCTGGGCATCACCGTCAATTGCGCGCCGGTGGCCGATGTGCCGGTGAGGGGCGCGCACGATGTCATCGGCGACCGCGCCTTCGGGCATGATCCCGAACAGGTCATTTGCCTGGCGCGGGCGCAAGCCACCGGATTGATGGACGGCGGCATCGTGCCGGTGCTCAAGCACATTCCCGGTCACGGGCGGGCGCAGGCCGACAGTCACAAAGAATTGCCGGTGGTGCAGACGCCGCCGGATACGTTGCGTGCCACCGACTTCGCCCCGTTCGCGGCGCTGGCCAATTTGCCGATGGGCATGACGGCGCATGTCGTTTATGCCGCCATCGACGGTGATCGTATGGCGACCTTATCGCCGAAAGTGATTGATCTCATTCGCGAGGACATCGGCTTTCAGGGGCTTTTGATGTCGGACGACATTTCGATGAAGGCGCTGCACGGCGGCGTTGCCCGCTGCACGCGCGAGGCGCTGGCCGCCGGCTGCGACATTGTACTGCACTGCAACGGCGAAATGAAGGAAATGATTGCTGTCGCCGAGGGCGTAACGCCGTTGGCGGATGGATCGCGCGCGCGCGCCGAGGCGGCGATGCGGTCAGTCGGCCTGCCCGCGCCGTTCGATGCGGCGGAGGCGCGTGAAACGGTCGGCCGATTGCTGTCTGAGAAAGCGTGATGAACTGGTTTTCCGATGCACTGGCGTGGGTGGTGCCGGTGGTGCTGGCGGTGACGCTGCATGAGGCGGCGCACGGCTGGATGGCCGAGCGCTACGGCGATAATACGGCGCGGCTGCTGGGGCGCGTGACGTTCAATCCGCTCAGGCATATCGACAGGTTCGGCACGGTGATTCTTCCCGGTCTGCTGTTTTTCACGCACGCGCCGTTTATTTTCGGCTATGCCAAGCCGGTGCCGGTCAATTTTTACCGCCTGCGCCCGCCGCGCCTTGGCATGTTGATGACGGCGGCGGCCGGGCCGGGAACGAATATCTGCCTTGCGCTCGTCAGCGGGCTGCTCATGCACCTGGACATGCTGGTGGTGCCGGAGCGGGCGCCCCTCCTGTTTAAGAGCCTCGACATTTCGGTGATGGCTAACTGCGCGCTGGCGGTGTTCAATATGATCCCGATTCTGCCGCTGGACGGCGGGCGGGTGCTGGCATCGCTGCTGACCGGCGGGGCGAGGCGGCTGTTCGACCGGCTGGAGCGCCGGGGCATCGCCATCGTGCTGCTTGTGCTGATGGTACCGCCGCTTTTTGGCGTTAACCTGCTGCAAAGCGCGCTGGCGGCGCCGGTGTTTGGACTCATCGAGAAGATATTATGGCTGACGGGGAACGGGGCGGTAAGAGGATGACCGGATAACCGGACGACCGGATAAAAATGATTTTTTATTTTTTATTATGATATTACTGTATCATCAAATCCGGTTATCCGGTCATCCGATTTTTGTGGAAAGGAAAAAACAATGGGACTGAGTTTCTTGCATCTGCTGCTTATTTTAATCGTCGTGCTGGTTATTTTCGGCGCCGGAAGGCTGCCCAAGGTGATGGGCGACGTCGGCAAGGGCATCCGTAACCTGCGCGAGGGGCTTAAGGGGGAGGAAGAAGGCAACGCCGAGCCGAAGGATAAACCATAATATTGTCATTCCCGCGAAGGCGGGAATCCAGCAAAGCGCCGTAGGCGTGGTATAGATTCTTCCGCGCCGCAGATCCGCCTTCGCCAAGGCTTCGGCGGACACGCGCGGCGCTACTGGATCCCCGCCTGCGCGGGGATGACAAGGGAGTGCTATGTTCGATTTCTCATTCGCTGAGCTGGCGCTGATTGTCATCGTCGCCGTCGTGTTCATCGGGCCGAAGGAATTGCCGGCGGTGCTGCGCGGCGTTGCCAAAGCGATGCGCGGCGTGCGGCAACTGGGCAATGAAGTGCGGCAGTCTTTTGATGAGCTGGGCCGCGAAGCGGGACTCAATGAGTCCGCTGAGGAATTCAAACACGACGTTAAAATGATCCGTGGCGATGATGGTAAAATGTACGAGATATATGAAATGCCGAAGAAGAAAGAAGAGGCATAATTAAATGTGGGTCAAGACTACTTGAGCATATAGGAAGTATGCTACAAGCTAGTGATGGCGCAGAAGAGCAAGTATAAATTTCGTTCCCGCATTTCAGAGAAGCAATTTCGGATGTTGGTTAAGCTGTTTTCGGCTGACCTGATGGCAACGCAAATTGCCTATCTGACGGGGCTGAATCGCAACACGGTGAATCGGTATCTGCAAGGCATTCGTGAGCACATTGCCGCCTATTGCGAGGAACAATTTCCATTCAGCGGCACGGTGGAAGTGGACGAATCATGGTTCGGTGCTCGCCGGGTGAAGGGCAAGCGTGGCCGAGGCGCTTACGGCAAAACCACGGTGTTTGGCATCTACGAACGCAACGGCCATGTGTACACCGAGATCGTGCCGGATTGCTCCAAATCAACGCTGCAAGCCATTATCCGAGGAAAGGTGGCGGCGGAGTCCGTTGTCAACTCGGACGGCTGGAGAGGATATAACGGCTTGGTAGACATTGGCTACGGCCACTTCCGGGTCGATCACGGCAAGGATGAATTCGCCAGAGGGCACACTCATGTCAATGGCATTGAAGGCTTCTGGGGTATCGCAAAAGTACGACTTGCAAAGTTCAGGGGTATGGCGAAATCAACCTTCTACCTGCATCTTAAAGAAACCGAGTTCCGCTATAATCATCGTAATGACAACATCTATAAAATACTGTTATCATTACTCCGTAATAACCCGCTCAAGTAGTCTTGACCCTTAAATGTTTGCATCTCTTGTTGGTTATTTACCTGCTTGCTGCGTACCCTGTGCAGCTTGTTCACGCTGAGTTATAACAGCGGCGGCATGTTTAGCCTCAGCCTCAACTGCTTCCCGCTGTTCCATGCGCGATAAGACACGCTCAGACCATGCGTTATGGGTTTCAGCTTCTTTCTTGGCAGTAAACGAACGAACTGCGCCCATTACAACAGCACCTAATGCAATAATTGCAGCACCAATCTTCCCATTTTTGAGGTTGAAGTGAAGATGCTCGGCTCCTTCCTCAATTACAGTTTCGGTTCCAAACGACATCAGTGCTGCTGGTATGGCTGCTAACGTTGCGCCTGACATAGCACCATCTACTGCGCCATGCACCTGCGCAGCCTGCACGTTATCAGGATGCAGGTCGTGCATATCGACATAACTCATCTCATTGGTGCTTGAATCACTGTTATTGAGCACACCTGCAATTTTGCCGTTTCTGAATGGCATGACAAGCACCCCTTATTTGGGCTAGAAATTAAATAATAACACTGTCTTATACGATAGCACGAATATTAGAGATTCGCGTATGACAATTTAATGACAATTGCCGTTTGATAATTTAATCAGTATGTTATCTTTGCCCCATGACCATCGACCTCCCCCGGCAACCCATCATCGACCACCTGATTGAGCTGCGCCGCCGCCTGGTTGTCTGCCTGCTGGCGTTTCTCGCAGCGACGGTTTTATGTTACCTGGTGGCGGGCGATATTTACGCCATTCTCGTGCGGCCGCTGGCCGAAGCGTTCCCTAATCCTGAGCACCGGCGGCTGATTTATACCAGCCTGACCGAGCCTTTTCTCGCTTACCTGAAACTGGCGGTGTTTGGCGGATTTATGCTGTCGTTTCCGGTGATCGCAATGCAGCTTTACCGATTCCTTGCGCCTGGGCTTTACCAGCGCGAGCGGCGGGCGTTCATCCCCTATCTTGTTGCTTCGCCGCTGTTGTTTATCGGCGGCGCGGCGTTTGCTTATTACGTGATTTTTCCGGCGGCGTGGCGGTTTTTCCTGAGTTTTGAAAGTCCGGCCATCCTCGGCGCGCTGCCCATTCAACTGGAGGCGCGCGTCGGCGATTACCTCAACATCGCCATGCACCTGATTATCGCTTTCGGCCTGTCGTTCCAATTGCCGGTGGTGCTGGTGCTGCTGGTGCGGGCGGGTATTCTGTCGCTGGAGACGCTGAAGCGCGGGCGGCGCTATGCGGTGGTGATTATCGTTACCATAGCCGCTTTCATTACCCCGCCGGACATTTTCAGCCAGATTGCGCTTTCGGTTCCGCTGTACCTGTTGTATGAAATATCGATTTTCGTGTGCAGGAATATGGGAAAGCCTGTTGACATACCTACATAGTATACGTATACTATGTATAATACATAGCTTATGGAGGAATTATGGAAACCGTATCTTCAGTAGAATTTCAGCGTAATTTTGGTCTTTATACGGATAAGGCGCTGGTCGAGCCGGTGACGATGACCAAAAACGGCCGCGGGCGCATTGTGTTTATGTCAACGGAAGAATACCAGCGCCTTAAGCGCCGCGACCGGCAGGTGATGACGCCGGCCGATTTCACCGAGAAGGATATTGAGGATTTGAAGAAAGCGCAAGCGGCTCTCGAGGCGGAAGGTCTCGACCATGAATGGGGTGAGTGATTTTGTTCCCGCAACCGCAAGAAGCGTACGTCATCCGCTATTTCTACTTGTGGAATGCCGAGCATGAGCGCGGGCAGGAAGAGGGCGTGAAGGATCGCCCGTGCGCCATTGTACTGTTGGTCAAAAATGAAGAAGGAAAAGACATTGTCACCGTACTGCCGATTACGCATACGCCGCCTTCGCTTTCGCAGGCTGAATCGGCGATGGAAATTCCCGCCGATATGAAACGCCGGCTTGGTCTTGATGATATGCGCTCATGGGTTATGCTGACGGAAGCCAATCGCTTTACCTGGCCGGGGCCGGATTTGCGCATGGCGGCAGGAGGCGATGCGGAAACTATTGTCTATGGGCGATTGCCGAAACGTTTTTTCTACCGCGTTCGGGGCGCGTTCATTGCGGCGCTTGAATCCGGCGGACCCGATATTGTTTCACGCGGCGAGTAAATTATGCACGATATAAAATTTATCCGCGCCAACCCGGAGGCGTTCGATGCCGCGATGGAAAAGCGCGGGCTGGAGCCGCAATCAAAAGAAATTTTGGAACTAGATGCGGAAGACCGGCACTTGCAAACGTCTTTTCAGGAATTGCAAGCCAAGCATAATGCCATTGCAAAGCGAATTGGTATGGCTAAAGCCAAAGGTGAGGATATCACGTCGACTTTGCAAGAAGCTGCTTATATCAAAAAAGAACTTGATGAATTTGCACAAAATGCGGCTTTTGAGGGTGTAGGTGGAGCAGAAGAGTTGTTGGAAAAGCTCCCCAACATCCCCGCCGAGGATGTGCCCGAAGGTGAGAGTGAGAAGGATAATAAGCAAATACGCGAGTGGGGCAAAAAGCCGGAACTTTCTTTCAAACCCAAGGAACATTTTGATCTCGGCGAAGCGCTGGGGTTGATGGATTTTGAGTCGGCGGCGAAAATCTCCGGCTCGCGATTTGTTGTCTTGAAAGGTGCGTTGGCGCGGATGGAACGGGCGCTGGCGAGTTTCTTTTTGGATATGAATACGCAAGCCGGTTATACTGAAATTGTGCCACCGTTTCTGGTGCGCGACAATGCCGTCTATGGCACGGGGCAATTGCCTAAATTCGGCGAGGATTTATTCAAAACCACCGATGGATATTGGCTCATCCCCACCGCTGAAGTTCCTCTTACCAACCTCGTCGCCGATTCAATCCTCGATGAGGAAAAACTGCCGCTGCGGTTTACCGCCTATACGCCGTGTTTCCGCTCGGAGGCAGGCGCGGCGGGCAAGGATACGCGCGGCATGATTCGCCAGCACCAGTTTTCCAAGGTCGAGATGGTGTCCATCACCCACCCCGATAAATCGAAGGAAGAGCATGAACGGATGACAGCCTGCGCCGAGGCGATTCTTAAAAAACTCGGGCTGCATTACCGCGTCATGCTGCTATGCACCGGCGATATGGGATTTTCGGCGGAAAAAACCTGCGACATCGAAGTCTGGCTGCCGGGGCAGGGGGCGTACCGCGAGATTTCGAGCTGCTCCAACTGCGGCGCGTTCCAGGCGCGGCGCATGAAGGCGCGGTTCAAGCCCAAGGGCGGCCAGAAAAATAATAAAGGGGGCAACGAATTCGTGCATACGCTGAACGGCTCCGGCCTGCCGATTGGCCGCACGATGGTGGCGATACTGGAGAATTATCAGCAAGAAAATGGTACGATAGCGATACCCGATGCTTTAGTTCCCTATATGGGCGGATTGAAGAGTATCGGATGATTGTGTTTGCTGGGACATGGATCCCCGCCTTCGCGGGGATGACAACATGAGAATCCTCGTTACCAACGACGACGGCATCCACGCGCCGGGCCTCAAGGTGCTGGAGAACATCGCCCGCGCGCTTTCCAAAGACGTGTGGGTGGTGGCGCCGGAGGTTGAGCAAAGCGGCGCCAGCCATTCGCTGACGCTGCACCTGCCGGTGCGCGCGCGGAAAATCGCGCCGCGGCGCTTCGCCGTCTCCGGCACGCCGACCGATTGCGTGCTGCTGGGGTTGAAGGAGATTATACCAAGTACGAGTCGCGCGACCAACCTTACGCGACTCTCGACTCGAACCGCGAACCACGTCCATTTAATCCTCTCCGGCGTCAACCGCGGGTCGAATGTCGGCGACGACGTGACCTATTCGGGTACGGTGGCGGCGGCGATGGAAGGGGCGATACTCGGCGTGCCATCCATCGCCCTCAGCCTGCTCGGCGCCGATAACGGCAAGATGCACTGGCGGACAGCGCAGCGCCATGCGCCGCCGCTGATTAAAAAGCTGATAAAGACCGGCTGGCCGGGGGACGTGGTTATCAACGTCAATTTCCCTGAATGTCCGCCGGAGGAGGTGAAGGGCGTGCGCGTCTGCCGCCAGGGCAAGCGGCTGGTCAGCGTGCGGCTGACCGGGCGCATCGACCCCAAGGGGCGCCCCTATTTCTGGATCGGCGGCGAGCGCGAAGATTGCGCCGACGCGCCGGGAACCGACATCGATTTGCTGCAGGAAGGCTACGTCACCGTCACGCCGCTCACGCTGGATTTGACGGATGACCAGGTGATGCTGGAACTAAAAGGGCTGGAATAAGGCTTGCTGTTTTACCCACCCCCGCTTGAAACAACCACCCCGGTTCGCTACAGTCTCCCGCGTAGAGGGAAAATATGCGCTTCGTAACGCCTATCGCATGTATTCTTGCCCTGGGTAGCTGCGATGCCATGGCCGGCGCGTGGACACAAGCCGCGGGCAACGGGTTATTCATCATCACCGCCAGCACTTATAACGCCGGTGGCTACTTCGATAACGCGGGCCGTAAGCAATCGCAGCCGGATTACGGCAAATACGAACTCAATCCTTATTTGGAGTATGGACTTAGCGACAGCCTTACCCTCGGCGCCAACCTGCTCTTCGACCGTGCGCATCAGGATGGCGCGGCGGGCGGCCCGTCACACACCAACTGGAATCTTGGCGACAGCGAATTTTTCCTGCGTACGCGCCTGTGGCAGCAAAACGGCTTTGTCGTCTCCGCCGAACCGATGATCAAGCTGCCCAGCCCCGAACCCTCGGACGCGCAGCCGCCGCTGGGCGGGTCGTCGCCAGATGCCGGGCTTGGCTTGTCGGCGGGGTATGGTTTTTCGGCCTGGGGACTCAGCCATTTCGCCAACCTCGATACGCAGTACCGTCACCGCTTCGGCGCGCCGCACGACCAGGCGAGGCTGAATGGTACGCTCGGCATCGGCGTCGCTCCGAGATGGATGGTCATGCCGCAAGCCTTCATGACCTGGCGCACGGTGGCGTCCCATGTGGCCGATTTCACCAATTCGCCGGCCAACGATTACGATCTTGTGCGGCTCCAGCTCTCGGCGGTGTACCGCTGGCAAAACGACCTGTCGTTCCAGTTCGGCGGCTTCGATGACGTGGCGGGAAAAAACACCGGCACCGGCAGCGGCGTGTTATTCGCGCTGTGGAGATCGTTCTGATGCGCCCGTTGCCGCTGGGTGAAATCCTGTTGCGAAGCTACGTCATCACCGAGGTGCAGTTGGCGCATATGCTCTCGCTCCAGCAGAAAAGCGGCGGGCGGCTGGGCGATATTCTTATCGGCCAGGGCGCTGCCGGTTACCTGGCGCTCTACCGCGCCGTCGCCGACCATCACGGCCTGCCCTTCCTTGATTTGCTGAAAGATGTGCCCGACCCGTCGCTGCTGCATCAGGCCGAGGCCGATACCTATTTACGGCTGCGCGCCATCCCCTGGCGGCGTCAGAACGGCTGCGTTACCATCGCCGCCTGTGAACCATCGGAGGAAGTGGCGGCATGGGCAAAGCGCCGCTTCGGCTACGGCACGCGCATAGGCATTACCTCGCCGTTTGACATCAGGCGCACGGTGGAGGCGCAGTTCGGACAGGCGCTGGAGACGGTAAGCCGCCTGTCGCTCTGGGAAAACCTGCCGCAGGCCTCGGCGCGTTTGACGCTGTGGCCGCGCCAGAAACACCTGCTCTATGCCTTGCTGCCGCTGGCGGCGGCGGGCATCGTCTTCCACCCGCTGGCGGTGATACTGGCGCTGATTGCGCTTTGTCACCTCGTTTACGGCACAACCATGTTGTTCAAGGGCGGCATTTTTATCACCGGCATGTGCGTGCCGCCCGCTAAAGACTGGCAGCCGCAGTTGGCGGCGCTCGACGAGCACAGGCTGCCGGTTTATACCGTGCTGGTGCCGATGTACCGCGAGGCGGCGTCACTGCCCAAACTGCTGGAGGCCATGCAACGCCTCGATTACCCGGCGTCCAAGCTCGACATCAAGCTGGCGATCGAAGCCGACGATACGGAAACGCTCAACGCCGCGATGGCGCTGAAGCCGCATTATCATTTCGACATCGTCCGTGTGCCGCCGTCGGCGCTCCGCACCAAACCCAAAGCCTGTAACTACGCCCTGCGTTTCGCGCGCGGCGAGTTCGTCACCGTGTTCGATGCCGATGACCGCCCCGAACGTTTCCAGCTCAAGAAAGCCGTGCTGGCGTTCCGTGCGCTGCCGCCTGACGTCGCTTGCCTGCAGGCGCGGCTGAATTACTATAACGCCGATGACAACTGGCTGACGCGCTTTTTTTCGCTGGAATATACCGTGCTGTTTCATTTCCTGCTGTACGGGCTGGAACGCCTGGGCATTCCCATCCCGCTCGGCGGCACCAGCAACCACATATCGCTCGCCCGCCTGAAGGATTTGGGCGAATGGGATCCGTTCAACGTCACCGAAGACGCCGACCTCGGCACGCGGCTGGCGGCGCAGGGCTTCAAGACCGTCATGCTCGACTCCTTCACCATGGAGGAAGCGCCGCGTGCGCCGGGGGCATGGCTTAACCAGCGGTCGCGCTGGATAAAAGGTTACATGCAGACCTGGCTGGTGCATATGCGGCATCCAGGGAAGCTATGGCGCAATCTCGGCTGGAAAGGGTTTCTCGGCTTCCAGTGTTTCGTCGGCCTGCCGGGCTTTGCCTTCCTGACCGCGCCGATTCTGTGGGCGCTGCCACTGCTGTGGCTGGGCGGATTAATGCGGCATAGCCCGGTATTCCCGCAGTGGCTGGGCTGGCTGACCTCGGCCAACCTGCTGCTCAGCCTGTTCACCCAATGGTACTCCGCGCTGTTTTGCGCCCTGTTTTACCGGAGATCGCGCCGGCGGATGGCCGCCGCCGCCCTGCTTTACCCGCTCTACCTGCTGCTGCATTCCCTGGCCAGCTACAAGGCCTTATGGCAACTGATTGTAAAACCGCATTTCTGGGAGAAAACCGTGCATGGCGAGTTGTTCTGCGGCGCCCGCAGCGCCGCCGTCGAGGACGATTTGCTGCGGCTCAAGAAAAGTTCAGGAGGAATTCCGTTGACAGAAGCCCGCGTTTCGGGCTAGAAAAGCGCCTCATTCGTAAGGAAAACCGCCATGAAAGTGCTCAGCTCGCTCAAATGCGCCAAAAAGCGCGATAAAAACTGCCGCGTCGTGCGCCGTAAAGGCCGCGTCTACGTCATCAATAAGAAAAACCCGCGCTTCAAGGCGCGGCAGGGTTGATCTCTTACTCAACGAAAATATCAATTTCCTGAACGCCGCCCGGGTCGCCGCTTACCGTTTCGACGCGAATCTTCGATTCCGGCACACCGTCTGCCTTCATCTGGTCCGTCACCGCCTGGAGATTAGCCGGTGCCTGCTGGCTGAGGCGCTGGGTCTGCGACGGATTGTTGCCGGCGGGAATGGAATTCACCAGGCGATACGACGCGCCGGGCTTGACTTGCTGCGTGCTGTCGACCGCTTCCTTAAGCGCGCGCTCAAAATAGACGAAGTGGTTGAAGCGGATGACGAGCAGCGGCGTTTCGCTGACGGGTGGCGTGCGGACGCCATGTCTTCCGCCATCCTGAGGGGCATCTGTCGGACCGAGGCCGCCAACGGAGCCGATGTCGGCACGGGCTGCCGGCGGCAACGCGCATAAAGCCAGGAACAACGGGATAATAATGCTGCGGGTGCGGAATGCCATAACGACTCTCCTGATGATTGAAACCGAATGCCCAAAGGGTAAATGATGGGAGCGCCGCCGTCAATGCGGATATGGGAAGCCGGCGCGCCGCTTTAACAAATCTCTTGTCTTTTCGCCGCGCGTTGGCTAGCTTTCCACCCTTCGTCAAGCCTTTGCCGGTATATTCGGCAATCGTATATTGCACCCGTAGCTCAGTTGGATAGAGCATCAGACTACGAATCTGAGGGTCGGGCGTTCGAGTCGCTCCGGGTGCGCCACACTTACAGGCCGCGAGAAGGCGCATTACGAAGCGCCTACCTATGACCGCCTGGAAAAAGAGACGGCTGGTTTCATCAAGTGGTTTAACGCCAAGCCCGATGCCGCTCTGGTCATCACATCGGCGTTGGCGCGTTTCCGAGCGCCGGGCGTGCGCGGCGTTTGGCTTCCGCCGCGCTAAAGCACAACGTCGCGACGGCACTGGCGGTTAAGGCAGGTTTCATGGATTGGCACTCCCCGATAAAGACAACCGACAATATGTACATCTTGTTCATATACAACTTTTATTTGTAGTTGATTTTTTATTTTTCTACTATAGGTTGCTATTCGGAAGCATAGAAAAATATGATCGAATCATCATGGACGTTCAAACCGCTGGCGCAATATCCGCCGTCCGAACGGTTATCGCCTGTCGACTGGAAGCTGGCGGTGCGGGCGTTCGATGGCTATATGTGCGGCCTGGGTGGTGAAGCGCCATATGCCGGATTCCCGCAGGCGGTGGCCGGATTGTTCGGCAACGCCGGGCAGTTGCTGCATGGCTGGGCGAAAGAGCGCGGCGCACGGGTGCTCGAGCCGCCGCCTGTTGAGACTTTGCTCAATGGAACCGCCGAGCTTTGGCCAGAATTACAAAATCCCGGCGATGTTATTTTTGTTATTCCCTCTTTGGAGCGCTGTTTTCTGCGCCATTTCCGGGGAATCCGATTGGCGCGCGCTTTGGTGGAAACCGTGTGGGCGAAGCCGTGCAGGCTGGTCATCGGCTGCGATGCCTGGGCATGGAAATATCTGCGGCAAGCGGTACAGATGGATTCGCTCTGCCCCGATGCCGTCACCGCCGCGCCGCTGATGGCGCATTGCGCCGAATCCGCCGGCACTCCCGACATTACTCCGCGCGCCAGGGATTCACGCCTGCAGGCGTACGTTCTGCACACGTTGCTGGTGCATGACGGTATGGTGGTTTCCGTATTGCCGCAGCTTCTGCCGTTCCGCGCCACGCAGATATTCAAGACGCTCTCCGATCTGCGCGGGCGGCAACTGGCCTTCGAGGAAGACGGCGCATGGCGCGTTAGCCCGAAGCATTATGCCGGTATCCGCAGGCAATTGGAGAAAGTTGAATTTTGGGTTGCCTGAGCATTAATCCTGCGGGACGCGAAGCGCCAGCGCAGGATCCCGTGCAGCATCTTCGGTAATTACAGGATTTATGGAGGACATCATGACCGAACATTGGATAGACATGTTGCGCGAATGGGAAGGCTACGAGCCGATCCATATTCTGTCGATTATCGCCGGCGCATGGATCGCCTACGAGATTATCCGCCGCCTGGTGCCGTTCATCACCGGCCTGTTCCGCCCCGATGAGCGGTTTTACGCGCTGCCGTGGATTCCGTTTCTGCGGCTTGTCATTATTCTCATAGCGCTATCGATGATTGTGCCCATCGTCATCACGCCGACGCGCGAAAACGTGCTGGCGCTGGTCGGCGCTTCGGCACTGGCCATTGGTTTCGCCATCAAGGATTACATCAGTTGCCTGATCGCCGGAATCATCTTCATGTTCGAGCGGCCTTACCGCGTCGGTGACTGGATACAGATCGGCGAAACATATGGCGAGGTCGTGCATCTGGGTATGCGCACGGTGCTGATCCGCACCATCGATGCCAACGACATCACCGTTCCGCACAGCACGCTCTGGCACGGCCAGCTCTCCAACGCCACCAGCGGCGCGCATGATTTACTCTGCTTTGCCATCTTTTATGTCCACCCCGATCACGATAATACACTTGCCCGCCAGGCCTTGTTCGATGTGGCGATGACGAGTGTCTATCTCCATCTCGACCGCCCCATCGTCGTCGTCATGAAGCACTTGCCGTTCGGGCTTTATTACAAGCTCAAAGCCTACCCCATGGAAGCGCGCGAGCAGTTCAAGTTCATCGCTGACTTAAGCGAACGCGGGCAATTTGCGCTGCAGGAGATAGGCCTGCATATGGTCACCGCACCGGCAGCGGTGGCGGAGCATGGGTAACAAGAATGTCCATGTCCTGCCGCGTTGAGCGTGAAAAAATAATAGCGTTTCCGATAAAAGGCACATTATTTCCGGTGCTCTGGCAAGGGTCGATGCCGCGCGCCATTTCATCCGTCCACGAAACGAATGCGGTTTCCGGCGAAGAGGACGGCGATGGCAAGCTGGCCATCGGCCAGACGCACGATATCGATAACGCCGCGATGCAGCGCAGTCAGCGCCTTCGCCAGTTCCAGACTTAAATCTGCCTCCGTCTCGTCGGCGTGACGCGGCGACGGATGCGGCGAGAACATCGCCCGCTCGGCGATGGCCGTCATCTCTTCCGGCGATAGCGGGGCATCGCCTGGAGTGATGATCACCGCGAAAAATGTTTTGTCACGGTTTTCATTGACGACGCGCGCCTCCAGCAGCAGCGTGCTCTCAGGGCGCGCCTGCCCCAGCGCGTAGAGCAGCAGGTTGACGATGATCTGCTGAAGGCGGAACTCGTCGGCAACCAGCCTTGGCGCCGGGTCGGGGAATTTTACCTTGACGTTGAGTTTGCCAGCTTCAAGCTTATCGGCGGTAAAGCGCAGCGCCTTATTGATGACACCCGCGAGTTCCACCGGTTTTTCCACCAGGCGGAGGGTATCGGTTTCGGCCTTGGCCAGCGTCATCAACTCGTGCAGCGTTTCCAGCATTGCGGCTCCGGTGCCGTGGATGTCGGAGGCATATTGGCGGTATTTGCGGTTTTCGATGGGGCCGTAAAGCTGGTCTTTCATCACCTGCGCGAAGCCGACAAGATGCGTCAGCGGCGTCTGCAATTCCTGGCATATCCAGACCACGAATTCCGATTTGCCGCGTTTGTCCAACTCGGCGCGTGCGCGGGCTTTCCCCAGCGTAAAAATTTTGTTGTGCAGTTCGTCGTGAACGCGCTTGCTCTCGTTGATATATTCGCTGATGCGGTAAATCTGCGTCGCCAGCGCTTCGATTTCCACCGGCCCGCCGCCGGACGGCGACGCGCAGGCTTCGCCGCGCGCCACTGCCGCCGCCGCCATCGTCATATCCTGCACCGGTTTAATCAGCCGCGCGCGGATCACCCACAGCACCAGCACCAGGAATCCTGAAATCAACAGCAATTCCTCCAGGCGCGACCACAACATGCCACGCACCATTTTATCGCTGAAGCGCGTATCGTAGCCCAGCAGCACGACATAAGGGTATTTTTGCAGGGCGCGCCAGCAGGCGTAATTGCCGGTGCCGAGGAACAGGCTGCCTTGCGCGATGAGACCGCTGGGGTGCTGCGCCAGGTTGACTCCCGGCAATATGTTCGCCGGAAAATAATGGCTGATGAAGGCGCTGTCGCCGGCCAGCAGAGGCTCCAGCGCGGCGCTCCGGTTAACGATGGAAAAGCTGATCCCGTCGTGCCGCACCAGCGCGCCTATGTGATCGACCAGCGCGCGAATATCAATGCTGATCAGAAGCGTGCCGATAAATTTGCCGGTATTGTCGGTCAGTCCCATCGCCAGCGGGATTACCCAGTGCTCCGAGGCGCGCCCCCGGACCGGTTGGCCTATGACCATTTTCCATGGCTCGGTCATTTTTTTAATATAATCACGGTCGGACACATCAATGGGAGAATCGAGCACGCCCTTGCTGCTGCTGATGACGAGGTAATGCTTGGGCGTCACCCAGGAAAACAGGGTGTAAGTCGATTCGCGGCTATCGAAGGATTTAAGTATCTGCGCGAGAGCGGTCAGGTTGCGGTCCGGGTCGAGAACGATGTCCCTGCCCAGCGCCGTCAGCAGGTAACTGGCATTTTCCATCTCATCGCCCAGCGCGTATTCGATACGGATGGATTGCTTATCGAGATCGCTGGCGATGCGCGCGCCATACTGGGCATAGGTGGCATAAGTTACCCAGGCCGACACCAGGCAGAGAAGAAACAACACCGCTGTCGCCAGCAGGGCGAAATCACGCGAGAGCGACGGCTGTGTCCAGGAATGTCTCATGCGGCCGGTAGTTGCTGGTTAATCGGCTATTTCAAACTACCCATTAATTGCAATGTGCCATTATAGCCAGTGTTTTTATTAAAGGGAAGGCGATAGCGCGGCGGGCTGGTCACTGCGGACGGCGTTGGAAAAACTGCCGGCGCGGGACGGGAAATCGCTGAAACGCCTGGCGTCGGCGGATGCGGGCATGGTTCCGGCGTCGTCTTTTTCCGCCGGCGCGCCCTCCGCCGATATGCGCCTGTTTTGTTCATGGCGTTTTTTTGCGGAAAGGCGGCTGACGAAATTCCAGATGACGATGGCGGCGCTCGTGGCATAGAGATCCAGCGCCGTCACCTTGCCAAAGCGGTAGAACTTGTTCGCTTCCTGCGCCCGGCTTAGCGCCGTGCCGACGGAAATTTGAGCGATGTCCTTGCCGGTCTTGCTGAAACCGGCCAGCTTTCGTCCGAACCATTCTTCGTATTTATCGAAATGATACAGCCCGGTTTTTTTATCCTTGCCGATGATCGCGTCTATGCTCATGAAACCGCCAAAAACAAGTCCCCACGCGGCCATGCGTCCCTTGAAAATATCTCCCCAGGTCTGGTGCGGATTGTTCTTCAACCGTTCGTGGGCAATCTCCGTTTCGCCCGGCTTGCCCCAGCGCCGGTTGATAAAATTGGCGATGTCCTCACGGTTGTTTTCCATCCATTTCATAACCGGCGCGAAGGCATTGCCGCCATGGCACACGACCATGGTATTGGTGGCGGCGTTGGCGGCGCGTTCGGCGAATTCTCCCTTGCCGCCCAAAGGCAGGGTGGAGTTGGTGAGCAATGTGCGGTGAAACCATCCCTGGAATTTTTTCAGGTAATTCGGCACGGGGCCATAACTATCCCTGCCATATTTTGCGACATTGGCCAGCGCCGCCGTGATCACCACGATCATGGCCTTGCCTACGGTGAACTGCAGGCCATCGTAAAATTTTTCTCCGGTGGTTTTGGGTAAATCAGCGACGCCGGAAGTTTCCGTGGGAGGCGGTTCTTTCGGCAATGCGGCGATTATCGGTGTGTTGCTCATTAAGCCCCCAGCGTCACGCCATCCTCCGGCGGCGCGGCCACCTGCGCCGCATGGCTTTTCCGCGGCTTTGCTCCCAGGCGATTCTGGAACCCGGCGGGTTGCGCCGGCCCGCTCTCCGGCGCCGCCTGGGGTTGCAGATCGTAGGCCGGCGGCTGCTTGTCCACAGGTGCGGGCGGCGAGCATTCATCGTTGATTTCCCCGGGTTCTCTTTCCTTGTGCGCGCCGTTGGTCATATGCAGGATTTTCGAGGTGATGATGGTATATATCCAGTCCAGCGCGGCATAGCCCATGTAGCGTTGCGCGGCCGGGCTGGCGGCGACGGCTTTTCCGCCCGGAATGAACCCGGAATTAAGCACGGCGCTGCCGCCCTTGACCATGGCGTCAGTGAAGATTTTCTGTCCGTTTACGTGAGTAATCGTGTCGCCGTTTATCCCCTGCGGCACCGGCAATTTCTGCGCCAGCGCAGTGTCGATGCCAAGCCCGGCGATAGTCGTCGCCGCCCACCCCAATGTGCGCCGCCACACCATGCGCCCCCAGCTTTGCCGGGGTTGCTCCTGTTCGATGTAGATTTCATCGGACGTTTCCTCGTGACCGTCAGGCGCGATCTGGCTGACGCCCATTTTTTTATTGAGCCAATGCACAAACGGGCGCTTGCGGTCTTCAAGCAATTTCGTCGGGATAAGAAGGATGTTCCCGCCGCTGTTGAGCGTAAAGGTTCCCAGCATGATTTCGGCAGTGCGTTTGGCTACCCGTGCTCTCAGCCCGGTTGCGGTCAAGCCCTTGCTGATGCGTTTAACGTTGCTATCGAAGAACCCTTTCCCGCGCCCGTGCACGAAGAAATCGGTAACGGCCAGCGAAATACCGAGATTTAACCAGTAGTTCATCCCCCGGTACACTAAGTTGTTGTAGCGTTTTTCGCCCAGGCTCATCTGTGGCTTGGGCCGGTTGGGATCATCGCAATCCACGGCGACCGGCATCCCCGCAGCCGCCTGTGCCGGGGGTATTTCATCATTTTGTTCTTTTATATCAATCATTTAATATCTCATATCCCGGTGATGGCTGCAAAACCCGGTATCCCATCCTTATTTCTAGCATGAAAAAGGGAACAGTAGTGTGAAAGTTTGATGACGAAATAACAATACTTTGATGTACAATGAGAAAATAAGAACGCCATTACCTTGCCACGCCCACCTCCCTGCCAACGAACATCCTGTCCGTCCTTATTTTTTCACGCTGCGACGTGCGGCAGCCCGCCGCCGGCTTTATTTCAGAGGTATGCCGGAAACGGCGGTCATGCGGACACTCCCGGCTGTATTGGCGCGCCGCGCTCCTCGGCAGCGAGTTTTTCGGTATAGGAGGCGGGCGGCGGCGCAAGTTTCTGGTGCGGCGCAAACGGCGGCGGGCAGGGCGGCGCAGGCGCGCTTGGCCCGGCGATGGCCGATTCGATGTGCAATTCTTCCTTCTCCACTCCCAGCGCCGCCAGCGCTTTGTAAGCGATTTCATGGAAGATGGAGTAGAAAATCGTCAGGCCGAAATCAAACCCGATAGTGCGGTGTAAAAAGTCCCAGTTGGATTGAAATTTTTTAGGGATGCCGGGGTCGCCCTCGATGCGCTCCATGGCTCCTTCGGCCAGCATTTTGCCCGGCTTGATGCCGATCTTGCCCACCAGCCATTTACTGCCCCTGCCGATCGGATCGTACATGTATTTGATCAGCGGCTTGTTGGTCGCCGGCAGGGAGGCCACGGTAATCAGCGGCGCAATGGCGATCATGCGCGCCGCCATGCCGGTGACGAAGCCTTTTTTCGGCTCCTCGTCGATGCGGCAATAGGATTCCTCGAATTTCGGGTCATTCTCCACCGTCTCCTTGCCGTAGATTTTTTCATCGAGACGGCGGATGACGGATTTTTTGACCTTCTTGTTTTCCAGCGCCATCAGCGGCGGGATGATGGCCGTGCCGCCTGCCATGATGCTGGCGAACATGCTGCCCCATTTCGCGCCTTCCTCGACTGCCTTTTCGTTTTTGAGCAGAGGTCTGAGAATGCGCTGAAAAAAATTGCCGACCGGTTTGCCGAAATATGTCGCGCCGCTTTTCGTGCGCGCCGACCAGTAGGCGAAGCTGACGCCGATGGCCGAATTGGCAAGCCAGTCCACGACACGGTAGGTGAGTTCATTATGCACACGCCACCCGGCGGAAATAAACGGCTTTTCAGGCGCATCCGAAGCGCCCGGCGCCGGTTGTTTTTGTAGTTCTTTTTGTTTTTCAGTATCTAAATCTCTCATAAACCACGTCTGCCATCAAGATTGAAGATGTCGTCATCACCCGGATTTTCGCAGAAAATCCTGGAGCGACCGAGCCTTGCGTTCTCCCGGATGACCTTGGAATTCATATGGAATTCAGGCCGCAGCGAACAGGCACGGGTGAAGACACACCTTCCGATTGTCTTTACTTTACCATATTTTTAATGCGCGGATTGTGAAGTTTCCGTGAAGAAATAGCCCGGCACCCGCTGCGGTGGCCGTATGCTGAATAACAAAAAAAAGAGGCAGGATTTCTCCTGCCTCTTTAGAAGGTTAACAGAATCCCGCAACGTGCCGGCTTGCGCCGGCCTGCGCGGGATCAGGCTAGAAATCCATGTCCCCCATGCCGCCCATGCCGCCCATTCCACCCATGCCGCCGCCGCTGCCGCCGCCGGACTTTTTATCGTCCGGAACATCGGCGATGATGGCTTCCGTGGTGATGAGGAGAGAGGCGACCGAAGCCGCGCCCTGCAACGCCGTGCGCACAACCTTTGTCGGGTCGATGATGCCGGCCTTGATCAGGTCGCAGTATTCGAGTTTCTGCGCGTCGAAACCGAAGCTGGTATCGGCGGATTCCAGCAGCTTGCCGGCGACCACCGCGCCGTCTAAGCCCGCATTCTCGACAATCTGCCGCAGCGGCGCCTGCAGCGCGCGCTTGACAATGGCGACGCCGGCTTTCTGGTCGTCGTTCTCACAGCGGATTTTCTCGAGAAGGCGCGAGCAGTAAAGCAGCGTAGAGCCGCCGCCCGGCACGATGCCTTCTTCAACCGCAGCGCGGGTGGCATGCAGGGCGTCGTCAACACGATCCTTGCGCTCCTTCACCTCGATTTCCGACGATCCGCCGACCTTCAGCACGGCAACGCCGCCGGCCAGCTTGGCCAGGCGTTCCTGCAGCTTCTCACGGTCATAGTCCGAGGTGGTTTCCTCAATCTGCGCGCGAAGCTGCTTGCAGCGCGCGCCGATGTCGTCTTTCTTTCCGGCGCCGTCAACGATGGTGGTGTTGTCCTTGTCGATGACGATCTTCTTGGCGCGGCCAAGGCTCTTGACCGTGACGCTTTCCAGCTTGATGCCGAGGTCTTCGCTGATGACTTCGCCGGCGGTTAAGATGGCGATGTCATCGAGCATGGCCTTGCGGCGGTCGCCGAAGCCCGGCGCTTTCACGGCGGCCACTTTCAGCCCGCCGCGCAGCTTGTTGACGACGAGAGTGGCCAGCGCTTCGCCTTCAACGTCCTCCGCGATGATGAGCAGCGGGCGCTGTTGCTGCACCACCGCTTCAAGCAGCGGCAGCATCGGCTGTAATCCCGACAATTTCTTCTCAAAAATCAGGATATAGGGATTCTCCAGCTCGACCACCATTTTTTCGGCGTTGGTGACGAAATAGGGGGAAAGATAACCGCGATCGAACTGCATTCCTTCGACGGTATCCAGCTCGAACTCAAGGCCTTTGGCCTCTTCCACCGTGATGACGCCTTCCTTGCCGACTTTTTCCATCGCCTCGGCGATTTTCTGGCCGACTTCCTTGTCGCCGTTGGCGGAAATGGTCGCCACCTGCGCCCATTCGGCCTTCGAGCTTACAGTCTTGCTTTTCTTCCTGATTTCCTCGACGACGGCTTCGACGGCTTTTTCAATGCCGCGCTTCAGGTCCATCGGGTTGAGTCCGGCGGCTACCGCCTTGCTGCCTTCGGTGAAGATGGCTTGCGCCAGCACCGTGGCCGTGGTCGTGCCGTCACCCGCTAAGTCAGACGACTTACTGGCGACCTCGCGCAGCATCTGCGCGCCCATGTTCTGGAACTTGTTGGCCAGCGTGATTTCCTTGGCGACCGAGACACCGTCCTTGGTTATGCGCGGCGCGCCGAAAGATTTCTCGATGACGACGTTGCGGCCGCGCGGCCCCAGCGTTGCTTTCACGGCGCGGGCAAGTTTTTCCGCGCCGATGATGATCTGCTCGCGCGCGTCCGAACCGTAGCGTAATTCTTTGGCTGACATGGTTTTTACTCCTTTTTTAATCCTGCGAACCGCGGTAGCGGTTACGCAGGGTCTTGGTTAATAAATATATTTTCAGATACTGTGCAACCGCCTGCGCGGCTCACAGGATCGATATTCAGGCAGCTTTCCTCTTGGAATGGCCGCTCTCGACAATGCCGAGCACGTTTTCTTCCTGTAAAATCAGGTATTCCGTGCCCTCAATCTTGACTTCGTTGCCGGCCCATTGCGTGAACAGCACGATGTCGCCGACTTCGACGTCAATCGGTAAGCGCTTGCCGTCCTTATCTTTTTTGCCTGATCCGACAGCGATGACCTTGCCCTACTTGGGCTTTTCCTTGGCGGTATCGGGGATGATGATGCCGCCGGCGGTTTTGGTATCCTGTTCAATGCGCTCGACGACGAGGCGATCACCTAACGGTCTGATTTTCATAGTTTATTCTCCTACAGGGTTGCTTGCTAAAATTTTTGCGGGCGACGGCGGGGGTGCGCTTGCAATCCCACCGACTCCGCAGTGCACGCTGATATAGCGACGAAGCGGCGCGGTTTCAAGGGGTATTTCTAAGATTTCAGGAAGGATTTTTTTTAAGGGAGTTTTTTTGGGGAGGCTTTACACGCTCCTGCGACGGGCATGGCCGGCCATTTTCGGTCAGCGGAAATTCAAGGAATGAAAAGGCATTTTTTTCTATTTGTTTTGCATTATTTTCCTATTATTTTTGATTTTCCCCCTGTTTATTTCCCATTTATTTGCTATTTTTCCGGGCTGATTTAACCCCATCCACGGTCGCCAGATGCACATCCTCCACGCCCTGTTTACCCCTGTCTTAGGTGGCCTCGAGCAGTCTTACATCAATACCACGGAGGCGCTGGTCTCGGAAGGGCATAAGGTGACGCAGTTGCTGCGCGCCGATGCGCCCTACCGCGCCGCCGCCGCGAAACACGCGCGCGCGCTGCCGCTGACGCCGCTCGGATTTTACGATGTCTTCGCCGCTTTCCGCGTGCGGCGGCTGCTGAAACAGATCAAGCCGGACATCATCGTCGCGCATAATGCCCGCGCCATCACGCTGCTTTCCTTTGCGGCGCAGGGACTTGGCGTTCCGGTTGTCGGCGTCAGCCATAGCTACAAAACGGCGCGTGCGATGCGCGCCGATGTGCTGGTTGTACTTTCGGAACATATGAAAAAACATTTTCTGGCTGCCGGTTACAAAGGGCGCATCGAAGTGATTCCGAACCTCATCCGCCTGCCGCAGAAACCGGTTGCGCGGCCACGGCGGAGGCCGCCGGTCATCGGCGCGATTGGCCGCCTGTCGCCGGAAAAAGGCTTCGATGTATTGCTCAAGGCGCTTGGCGAGATTCGGCAGCGCGGCATTGCCTTCAAGGCGGTTGCCGCCGGTGACGGAGAAGAATCGGCAAAACTGAAATCGCTGGCCGGGGAACTTGGGATTGGTGCGAACGTTGAGTGGCCGGGATGGATTGAAGACAAGACCAGGTTTTATAACCGGATCGATATTCTGTGCATCCCGTCGCGGCAGGATAGTTTCCCGATGGTGGTGCTGGAGGCGCTGGCGCACGGCGTGCCGATTGTTGCTACCAACGCGCCCGGCCCGGCGGCGATGCTCACGCATGGCGTGGACGGAATCATCGTGCCGCGTGATGATGCGCCTGCACTGGCGGAAGCATTAGCAACACTGGTGACGCAACCGGCGCTGGCGGCTCAACTCGCCGAAAACGGCTGGCAGACCGTGCAGCGCTACGACTTCGCGGCGACAGCGAGGAAATGGGGTGGGGTGCTTATAGCTCTTAAGAAATAGCGTAGTCTCGGCTGATTATGGCGTAGGCCAGCTAATAGGATAACGAAAATCGCTATGTGCTAATAATTCAGGGGCCGGGTCATAGCCGGGTACGGTGACTAAAGCTACCTGTATTCCAAAATTTTATTACGCCTAGACGAATAGCAAAATATTCTTTTTGAGAAGGATCATGGGCCATTTGTCGTTCCTGGCAAAGGTTTTCATTTCATCACCCACATCGCTCCTAACACCGCCGCGGCGATGAGCGCCGCCCAGCCGAGGATGAGCCAGCTTGTCTGCGCGGTGCGGCGGTGGGCATCGAGCGCGGCGATGGACAGTGGATGCAGGCGGATGCCCTGCGCGTCGCCAAAATTTTTCAAGGTGTTTTCCATGTAATGCAGCATGGCGGGGAATTTTCTGGCGGTGTCGTAGCCCTGCCGCGCCGCATCTTTCATTTTTCCGGCCGGGCCGAAATGTTCTGCCGCCCATTCTTCAATCAATGGCCGCGCCAGCTCCCAGATGTTAAGCGTTGGATTCAGCATTCGCCCGACGCCTTCGGTGACCATCATGGTTTTCTGCAGGAGCAATAGTTGCGGCTGCGTTTCCATTTCAAATTCGGCGGCGATGGCAAACATCTGGCCAAGCAGCCGCGCCACCGAAATCTCGTTCTGCGGCTTGCCGGTGATCGGGCGCGCGACCGCCATGCAGGCCTGCGCGAAGGCCTCGACGGATTTATTCGGCGGCACATAGCCGGCGGCGAAATGCATCTCGGCGACCTGGCGGTAATCGCCGGTGAGGAAGCCGCGCAGGATGCCCGCCATGTACATGCGCGAGTTGCGGTCGAGCCGCCCCATGATGCCGAAATCCACCGCCGCCACGTCGCCGTTTTTATCGACGAACAGATTGCCCGGATGCAGATCGGCGTGAAAAAACCCGTCGATGAATACCTGCGAAAACAGGCTGCGCGCCGCCTTGGCCAGCACCGCGTCCGTGTCGAAGCCGCTGCGCCGGATGGCTTCGACATCGCCCAGCGGGATGCCGTCAATCCATTCAATCGTCAGCACGCGCCGCGAGGTGCGGTTCCAGTCTACGGCGGGCACGCGCAATCCCGGCTCGTGATGTTTGATGTTGTCGGCAAGCTCCGAAGCGGCGGCCGCCTCGAACCGCAGATCAAGCTCGAAGAACACGGATTCCCGCAATGTGCGCACGACCTCCAGCGGCTTGAGGCGGCGCCAGCGCGGACGATGGTTCATCATTTCCGCCAGCCAGAAAAATACGTCCATGTCGCGCGCGAAGGCCGCTTCGATGCGCGGGCGCAGAATTTTCACGGCGACATCGCGGCCGTCTGCGGTGACGGCGCGGTGCACCTGCGCGATGGAGGCGGCGGCGACCGGCACGGCGTCGAAGCGCCTGTACAGGGAATCAATCGGCGCTTTCAGATCGCCCTCGACGGTGGCGACGGCGACGGCAGCGGGGAAGGGGGGCAGCCGGTCGCGCAGGCCGCCCAGGTCTTCCGCCATCTGCTCGCCGACGAGGTCGGAGCGGGTGGAGAGCGCCTGCCCGAGTTTGATGAACGCCGGGCCGAGCCGCTCCAGCGCGCGCGCCAGCCGCTCGCCCTTGCGGCGGCGTGACGGCACGGCGAACTCCGACGCCAGTATCAGCGCGATGGAAATGAGGCGGAAGCTGTTGCGGACGGACCTCAACATTTCCCCCTCCCCTGGTGGGAGGGGGGCAGGGGGAAGGGGTATCTAAATGAAAAATCTTTTTCTAAGACGCCCCCCCTCCCTAACCCTCCCCCACAAGGGGGGAGGGGATAAATATTTGCGGATGGATTCTGCATTACAACCTCCGCCCGGAATGCATGGCGACGACGCCTTGTGTGAGATTGCGGTATTGCACATTGCCGAAACCGGCATCGCGCATGAGCGTGGCGAATTCTTCCTGCGGCGGGAATTTGCGGATGCTTTCGACGAGGTATTTATAGGGATCGCCGTTGCCGGTGACCCATTCGCCGATTTTCGGGATGACGTTAAACGAATAAGCGTCATAGCATTTCTGCATCCAGTCGTGCGCCGGACGCGAAAATTCGAGGCACAAAAACCGGCCGCCGGGTTTCAGCGCGCGGTAGGCCTCGCGCAATGCGCGGTCGATATGCGTGACGTTGCGGATGCCAAACGCGATGCTATAGGCATCAAACGAGCTATCGGGTACCGGCAGCGATTCAGCGTCGGCGCACAGCCATTCGATGTCATGCAGGATATTGCGGTCGATGGCGCGGTTGCGCCCTTCATTGAGCATCTGCTGGTTGATGTCGCAGACAGTGACGTGGCATTTCGCATGGCTTAATATGCGAAAGGCGATATCGCCTGTGCCGCCGGCGACGTCGAGAACGCGCCAGTTTGTCTGCGGATTCAGCCACGCCACCATCTCGCGCTTCCACCAGCGATGCAATCCGCCGCTCATCAGGTCGTTCATGAGGTCGTAGCGCGAAGCCACCGCGTCGAACACGCCGCGCACCAGCGCCGGTTTCTCATCTTCATCGACGGTTTTGAAACCGAAAGAGGTGGTATTTCTGGACATGAAAACGCTTATACAAGTATTGTGGCCGGTGCGAAAGCAGGAACATGCCTGAATTACCCGAAGTCGAAACCGTGCGGCGCGGCCTGGATGCGGCGCTTGAAAATGCCGTCATCGAAAGCGTTATGCTGCGCCGCAAGGATTTGCGCGCGCCGTTTCCAGATGGTTTTGCGCGGGCGCTGGCCGGACGGAAAATCCTGCGGGTCAAGCGGCGCGCCAAATATCTTGTATTCAACCTTGATTCCGATGACGCGATCATCGCGCATCTGGGCATGAGCGGGCGGTTTTTAATTGCCCGTCATCCTGTGGGTTGCGAAGCGGCGGCGCGGAGTGAGGGTAAACATGACCATGTGGTTTTTACCTTCAAAGACGGTCGGGCGCTTATCTTTAATGATCCGCGGCGGTTCGGGCTGATGACGGTTGCGAAAAAGAGCGCACTGGCGGCGCACAAGCTGTTTGCCGGTACCGGGCCGGAGCCGCTTCGGAAGGGGTTTTCGCCGGAATATCTCAAAGCGGCGCTGGCAAAACGCAAAGGCCCCGTCAAAACAGCGCTGATGGATCAGGCGCTGGTGGCCGGCGTGGGGAATATCTACGCCAGCGAGGCGTTATTTCTCGCCGGCGTCGATCCACGCAAGCCCTCGCACAAGGCGGCGGATCACGCGGCAAAAATAGCGGGCGCCGTGCGGCAGGTGCTGAAGGAGGCTATCGCCTCCGGTGGATCGTCCCTCCGCGACTTCCGGCACGTCTCCGGCGAGGAGGGGTTTTTTCAGCATCGGTTTCGTGTTTATGGCCGCGAGGGAAAATCCTGCCCGGTTTGCCATCAAAGAATTTTTCTTATCCGCCAGGGCGGGCGCTCAACCTTCTTTTGCAAAACCTGCCAGAAATAAGCATGAAGCAGGCCGCCGTACCGCTGCCGGCGATGTGCAAAAATACCAGTAAATCTGGGGTTCTCCGGGCGCCGATAAAAAATATTCCTGCTACAAGAATAGCGCTTGACCGAACAAAAAAACGTCATTAGTGTCGGCAGTCCTATCACTGATTTGCGGCATACGAAAAAACTCAACTCAACATGCAAACGGTGTTTTCGGGAAACAAGTTTTTTTAGTCAACGGGAATTGTTATGGCCAACCATAAATCCGCAGAAAAACGCATCCGCCAGACGGCGACGCGCACGGCGCTCAACCAATCGCGTATGCGCGTCATCAAAGCGTCGCTTAAGAAAGTCGAAACCGCCATCGCCTCCGGAAATAAAACGGCAGCGCAGGCGGCGCTCAGGGAAGCCCAGCCGGAACTGATGCAAGGCGTCAGCAAAGGCGTGGTCAAGCTGGGCACGGCGTCGCGCAAGATGAGCCGGTTGTCGGCGCGCATCAAGAAGCTCGCCGCTTAATCACCCCATTACAGGAATAACCCGGCCGTCCCCAAAGGGCGGAACGCTCTTTCTTTGACTTCAAAAGGACGACATTATGGCATTAGCAACGGCAGGGCAGGAAAAAGTCAAGGATACGCTGGCGCTCGTATGGGAGCGGGTCAGCGGCAAACTGGGCGCCCTGTACGGCGATGCCGTGTTCAAGAGTTGGCTGAAGCCGCTGCGTTACGCCGGAAGCAAGGACGGTCGCGTGCTGCTTTCCGTGCCGACGCGCTTCATGCGCGAATGGATCACCTCGCATTATGGCGATGACATTCGCGCCCTCTGGCAGCAGGAGCCGGAAGCGGCGGACTACACGATTGATATTATCGTGCCGGCACTATCCGCCGTTACCCCCGCTGAGCCGGCTGCCGCGTCGAACGTCATCACCGCCGGAAACTGGCAGACGCCGATTACTGCGGAGGCCGATGTGCAGATAGGGGCGGCGCTTGACCCGCGTTACACGTTCGAGAATTTCGTCGTCGGCAAGCCTAATGAACTGGCGCATGCCGCGGCGCGTCGCGTCGCCGAGGCGACGGAAGTGGTGTCCGGCTGCAATCCGCTGTTTCTTTACGGCGGCGTCGGCCTCGGCAAAACCCACCTGATGCACGCCATCGCCTGGCACATCCGCCGCAGCAACCCGCAGCGCCGCGTGCTCTATCTCTCGGCGGAAAAATTCATGTATCAGTTCATCAAGGCGCTGCGCTTCAAGGAAGCGCTGGCCTTCAAGGAATATTTCCGCTCGGTGGATGTGCTGATGATTGACGACGTGCAGTTCATCAGCGGCAAGGACGCCACGCAGGAGGAATTTTTCCACACCTTTAACGCGCTGGTCGACCAGAACAAGCAGTTGATCCTCTCCGGCGACCGCAGTCCCTCCGATTTGGAGGGCATGGAAGAGCGCGTGCGCTCGCGGCTCGGCTGGGGGCTGGTGGCCGACATCCACGCCACGACATTTGAGCTGCGCCTTGGTATTTTGCAATCGAAGATTGACCGGATGAAAGGCGTGACGATTCCACAAAAGGTGGCGGAATTCCTGGCGCACCGCATCACCTCCAACGTGCGCGAGCTGGAAGGCGCGCTGAACCGCGTCGTGGCGCACGCAACGCTGGTCGGCCGCCCGGTGACGCTGGAAACCACGCAGGAAGTGCTGCATGATTTATTGCGCGCAAACGACCGGAGACTCACCATTGAGGACATCCAGAAACGCACCGCCGAGCATTATAACATCAAGGTGTCGGACATGCACTCGGCGCGGCGCTCGCGCGTGGTGGCGCGGCCAAGGCAGGTCGCCATGTACCTGTCCAAGAAATTCACCTCCAAGAGTCTGCCGGAAATCGGCCGGCGGTTCGGCGGCAAGGACCACACCACCGTCATGCACGCGGTGAAGCGCGTCGACGAGCTGATGGGCGCCGACAACGAGTTCGCCAAGGATATTGAGCTTTTAAGCCGGATGTTGCAGGGGTGAGCGCCGGCGAAGAAGAAAAGCGTAATCAGGACATATTCTGCGAATATGTGCGGAACATGCCTGATAGTTCTGGCAAGCGCTTTATCACTATTCACATTGAAAAACATGGCTTTGATGCATTCGAGAAGTTCTGGGATAAAATACGCAGGGCCATTATGAATGGCTCCCCCACCATAGGACTGGATAACAACGAAAAAGAATCATTGGCTGAAGTTTTCGGAAAATCCAGGATTAATCGCCGCTACTGGCTTATAAACGCGGCTGCGTTAGCAGCAACCGTCGTTGGCTTTAGGGGCGTAACAGCGAGGCTGGGAAACAGAATGCGTGATAATAAAGCAAAAACGGAGGGAATTATGGATGCCTTGAAAGACGTTGCGCCACCCACCATGTTATTCGTGAGCGGAATATCAGCCATATTTGTGGCAGATGAGTTACGCCAGCTACGTCTTGATACGCTCACCGAAGGGGAGTCAGGAAAGAGGAATATTGCTACCTTGGTCAAGGCGCTTGACACAATGTTTTTGCCCATTGAAGTCGCCATGAGTGAAAATGCAATTTTAGATAATCGCGGCAACAAGCCGCACGCCAGGGAAATATAATCCCATCTCTTAAATCCATTGCCTTTTTCCCAAGGAATGATTAATTAAAGAATACAGGGAGAAAATTATGACCACAGCCACAGCCACCCGCAGCAAAGCACCGGAAGCCGCAGCCGGCGATTCCGCCATGAAATTCACCATCGAGCGCGCGCATCTGCTGAAGGCGCTGGGGCACGTGCAATCCGTCGTCGAACGGCGCGGCACCATCGCCGTGCTCTCCAACGTGAAAATCGAGGCCAGGGGCGACGGCGTCAGCCTCACCGCCACCGACATGGACATTTCCATCGCCGAAAAAATTCCGGCGACGGTGAGCAAGAACGGCGCCACCACCGTTCCCGCGCACACGTTTTATGACATCGTGCGCAAGCTCCCCGAAGGCGCGCAGATTGAGCTTTCCTCCGGCGACAGCAAGGTGACCATCAAGAGCGGCCATTCGCGCTTCTCGCTGGCCTGCCTGCCGGTGGATGAGTTTCCGGTGATGGCCGACGGCGATCTGGCCTTTAACTTCACGCTGAAAGCCGCCGACTGCAAATCGCTCATCGAAAAACCGAGCTTCGCCATCTCGACCGAGGAAACGCGGTATTACCTGAATGGCATTTACCTGCACCTCTCCGGCAGCGGCAAAGCCAAGGCGCTGCGCGCCGTCGCCACCGACGGCCACCGGCTGGCGCGCATCGAAACCGCGACACCCGCCGGGGCGGATGGGATGCCCGGCGTCATCGTGCCGCGCAAGGCGATTTACGAGCTGAAAAAACTGCTCGAGGAAAGCGGCGGCGATGTCGGCGTGTCGCTGTCGGAAGCGAAAATCCGCTTCGTCTGCGGCAATGCCGTGCTGGTGTCGAAGCTCATCGACGGCAACTTCCCGGATTACGAGCGCGTCATCCCCTCCGGCAACGACAAGATTCTCGAAGTCGACCGCAAATCCTTCACCGAAGCGGTGGACCGCGTGTCGGTGATTTCATCGGAGAAATCGCGCGCCATCAAGTTTCATATTGAAAACGGCAAGCTGACGCTGTCGGCCTCCAGCGCCGAGCAGGGCACGGCGTCGGAGGAAATCGACGTCACCTATGCCTCGACGCTGATCGAGATCGGCTTCAACTCGCGCTACCTGCTCGATATGATGACCAATATCGAGGGCGACACCGCGCAGTTTCTGCTGTCGGACGGCGCCGCGCCCGCCATCGTCCGCGACACCGCCGATGTCGGCGCGCTCTACGTCATCATGCCGATGAGGGTATGAGCCATAATCCTGCGAGCCGCGAAGCGGCTACGCAGGATCCCGTGCAGTCTCAGGATCCTGTGCTGACGCTTTTTGCGAAGGCGGAAAGCGCGCCACGGGACGTGTTATCCATCTCCTCCCTCTCTCTCCATTGCTTCCGCAACTATGCCTCTGCCCATATCGAAATCTCGCCTGCGCCGGTGGTGCTGACAGGGCGTAACGGCGCCGGGAAAACCAATATTTTGGAGGCGATTTCGCTGCTGACGCCGGGGAGGGGCTTAAGAAGGGCGAGAGTATCAGAATTGAATCACCGCCCTCACCCCGACCTCCTCCCCGTGGGAAAGGGGGATGCGCCGGTTGAGGACGTTTGGGCTGTCTCCGCCAATATCACTGGAATGCAGGGTAGCGTACAGATCGGCACCGGCCGCGACCCGGAAGCGGAAACCGATAAGCGCATCGTCAAGATGGACGGCAAAACGGCGCGGTCGCAAGCTGAACTGGCGCGGCATCTGGCGATGATATGGCTGACGCCGCAGATGGAGCAGTTATTCAACGATGGAACATCCGCCGGGCGGAGATTCTTCGACCGGCTGGTCTATAGTTTCGACGCCGAACATGCCTCGCGCATCAATGAATATGACTTCGCCATGCGCGAGCGCAATAAATTGCTGGCGGATAATCGGGCCGATGCCGCCTGGCTCGAAGCGCTGGAAGCCACCATGGCCGAAACCGGGGCGGCCATCGCCAGCGCGCGGCTGCTTGCCTGCGACCATATCAACCATACGATTGCCGCCTCGACGCTCTCATTTCCCAAAGCGCAACTGGAGATTCATGGCGCCATCGAAAACGGGCTGGCCGGCGGAGAAACCGCAGTTACGATTGAGGAATGGTTCAAGAAAAAGCTCCGCGAACACAGGGGGCGGGACGCCGCCGCCGGTCGCGCGCTGGACGGCGCGCACCGAAGCTCCCTCTGCGTCACACATATCGAAAAATCCATGCCGGCCGAGCGGTGTTCCACCGGCGAACAGAAGGCGCTTTTGCTCTCCATCGTGCTGGCACAGGCGCAGTCGGGGGCGAAATGGCACGGCGTTGTTCCGGTACTGTTACTCGATGAGGTCGCCGCCCATTTGGACGCCACAAGAAGGCTTGAGTTGTTCGAGGAAATCTGCCAGATTGGAGCGCAAGTCTGGATGACCGGAACCGACCCGCTTTTATTCGAAGGAATGCAAGGCAAAGCGCAGTTCTTGAGAGTGGAGAATGGATCCGTCGTTCCCGCGCAGGCGGGAATCCGGTATTAACTGAAAATGGATCCCCGCTGGAGTTCGTTCCCGCGCGGGCGGGGGCCGGGATGACAGAGGAAAAACAATGACCGCAACGGCAGAACTGAAAACAATGACCATACAGGAAGCAGAAAACGATTACGGCGCTGATTCGATCAAGGTCTTGAAAGGCCTGGAGGCCGTGCGCAAGCGCCCCGGCATGTATATCGGCGACACCGACGACGGATCCGGCCTGCACCATATGATTTACGAGGTGGTGGACAACGCCATCGACGAGGCGCTGGCCGGGCATTGCGACCTGGTGACGGTTTCTCTCAACGCCGACCGCTCCTGCACGGTGACCGATAACGGCCGCGGCATCCCGACCGACATCCACCCGGGCGAAGGCGTCTCGGCGGCGGAAGTCATCATGACGCAACTGCACGCCGGCGGCAAGTTCGACCAGAACAGTTACAAGATTTCCGGCGGGTTGCACGGCGTCGGCGTGTCGGTCGTCAACGCGCTTTCGATCTGGCTGCAACTCACCATCTGGCGCAGCGGCAGGCAATACGAAGCGCGTTTCGAGAACGGCGACACGAAAGAACATCTGAAAGTCACCGGCAATACGCCGGACAAAAAAGGCACGAGCGTTACCTTCCTGCCGTCACCCGACACGTTTACCATGACTGATTTTGATTACGCCACCGTCGAGCACCGGCTCCGCGAATTGGCCTTCCTCAATTCCGGCGTGCGCATCAAGCTCACTGATCACCGCACCGACCCGGTGACCGAGACCGAATTTTTCTACGAAGGCGGCACGCAGGCATATGTGGAATATCTCGACAAGAGCAAAAACGCGCTGCACCCGACGATTATAATCAAAGGCGAGCAGAGCGGCATGGGCGTTGAAATCGCCATGCAGTGGAACGATTCCTACCATGAAAACGTGCTGTGCTTCACCAACAACATCCGCCAGCGCGACGGCGGCACGCATTTAATCGGCTACCGCGCGGCGCTGACCCGCGCCATCAACAAATATTACGACGAATCGGGCATGGCGAAGAAAGAAAAAATCGCCATCACCGGCGACGACGCGCGCGAGGGACTCACCTGCATCGTGTCGGTGAAAGTGCCTGATCCGAAATTCTCGTCGCAGACCAAGGATAAGCTCGTTTCCTCGGAAGTAAGGCCGGTGGTGGAGAGTTATGTGTATGAAAAACTGACGCAGTGGATGGAGGAACATCCGCAGGAAGCGCGCATTGTCATCGGCAAGATTCTCGAAGCGGCCATCGCGCGCGAGGCAGCGCGCAAGGCGCGTGATTTAACGCGGCGCAAAGGCGCGCTCGATATTTCCTCGTTGCCGGGAAAACTGGCGGATTGCCAGGAACGCGACCCGGCCAAGTCAGAATTGTTCATCGTTGAGGGCGACAGCGCCGGCGGCAGCGCCAAGCAGGGCAGAAACCGCGCTTTCCAGGCCATATTGCCGCTCAAGGGAAAAATTCTCAACGTCGAGCGCGCGCGGTTCGACAAGATGCTCGGCAGCCAGGAAATCGGCACATTGATTACGGCCATCGGCACCGGTATCGGGCGCGAGGAATTCAATATCGAGAAAGCGCGCTACCACAAAATCATCATCATGACCGACGCCGACGTGGACGGATCGCACATTCGCACGCTGCTGCTGACCTTCTTCTTCCGCCAGATGCGCGAGCTGATTGACAAAGGGTATCTCTATATCGCCCAGCCGCCGCTGTATAAAATGAAGAGCGGCAACAGCGAGGTCTATCTGAAGGACGATGAGGCGCTGGAGCGCCACCTCATCACCATGAGCCTGGAAGACGCCAACCTGGTACTGGGCGACGGGCGCGAAGGCAGCGGCGACGATTTGCGCGAAGTCGTTGAAACCGCCGGACGCTTGACGGCGGCGGCCACCGTCCTCGCCAGGCGCATGAAGCTGGAGTTGATCGAGGCGGGCGCGCTGGCGCATGTTTTCGACGGCAAGCCGGGGCATGAGAAAAAAGCGCAGTTCTGGCAGATGGCGCTCTCCAAACTGGTCGGCGAACAGGCCGGCTGGAAATGCAGCTATGATCACCCGCCTGCGCAAGGCTTCGGCGCGGCAGGCGGCGTTTATAAATTGCGGCGTATGCTGCGCGGCGTCGAGGAGATTTACCTGCTTGATGAAAAAGCGCTGCTGTCCAAGGAAGCGCATGACATCGCCTCGCAGCTTTCGTATCTCGACGAGTATTTCGCCGACGCGGCGACGCTGGTGCGCAAGGATACGAAAACGAAGGTGCCCACGCCGTCGCAGCTTTATAACGTGATGATGGAACACGCCCGCAAAGGCGCTACCGTCCAGCGTTTCAAAGGCCTGGGCGAAATGAATCCCGAGCAGTTATGGGACACGACGCTCAATCCCGAAACACGGCGTC
The DNA here is from genome assembly GCA_028873525.1 of Pseudomonadota bacterium. Taxonomy (GTDB): domain Bacteria; phylum Pseudomonadota; class Alphaproteobacteria; order Rickettsiales; family SXRF01; genus JABDCD01. The sequence goes on along the minus strand of JAGWIM010000001.1, from coordinate 15,584 downwards.
TGCTGAAAGTTGAAATCGGCGATGACGCCGAAACCGAATCCATCTTCTCGACGCTGATGGGCGATGTTGTCGAGCCGCGCCGCGATTTCATCGTCACCAACGCGCTCAAAGTGGCGAATCTGGATGTATAATCGCCTGAGAATTATCCAAGCGCTTCCGCCAGTTCCCTGACAAAAGCGCTGGCCGCCTTGACGGCGTGGGCGCGGTCTTTCTGATGCGCGACGGCATCCACCAGCGCGCTGCCCACCACCACCGCATCGGCGCAACTGGCCGCCTGCGCCGCCTGCCGCGGTGTTTTGATACCGAAGCCGACGGCCACCGGCAGCGCGGTGAATTTCCGCAGATGGTCAACCTTCGTTTTTAGTTCCAGCGCATCGGCTGCTTGCGCGCCGGTGATGCCGGTGATGGAAATATAATAGATAAATCCGCTGGCGGATTTGGCCAGCAGCGGCAAGCGGTCGTCGCCGCTGGTTGGAGCGACGAGGCGGATGAGCTTGAGTCCCGTCGCCTCAAGATGCGGCCGCATTTCCTGTTCTTCTTCCGGCGGCAAATCCACCAGAATGATGCCGTCCGCCCCAGCCGCTACTGCATCTTGGCAGAATCTTTCGCAGCCATAGCGATAGACCGGATTGAAATAGCCCATCAGAATCACCGGCGTATTTGCATGTTTCTTGCGAAACTCGCGCACGAGTTCCAGGATACCGGAAACCGTTGCTCCCGCTTTCAGCGCACGCAGCCCCGCCGCCTGGATCACCGGCCCGTCGGCTACGGGATCGGAAAACGGCATCCCGATTTCAACGATGTCCGCGCCCGCTTCCGGCAGCGCGTCCAGCACCGCCGCCGACGTTTTCGCATCCGGGTCGTAACCCATGACGAAGGGTATCAGCGCCGCGCGTTTTTCAGCGCGAAGTCTGGCGAAGGTTTTTTCGATGCGGGAGGTCATGGTTAAGCTATTTCATTGCTTTAGAACGCCTTTTGATTAAACGACCAGTATGCCAACAGCCGAAAGCAAACAACATCTCATACATTTGTACAGTCGAGTTACCTTCCTTCATAGTCGACATAAAAACACCTAAGCCAAGCAAATAGAGGATATAGGTAAGCAGTGGTAATTTCATAAACTTACTCCTTCTGGAATAATTTGACTTTCAGCATAAACTACCTTACAATGAAACCACAAATTGCCGTTAGGCATATGCAGCCCCCGAAAGGGGGCTGATTACATTAAGCCTTTCAAAGCATTTCTTATTTCCTCAAATTGGTCTTCCGGCAATTTTCCCATTTTCTGGGAAAGGCGTTTGCTGTCCCACAATCGCAATTGCGAGAGCATAACGCACTGTTCTTTTCCTCTGAAGTGAATGCGATGATAATAAGGATTTTCTTTTATCCGCGTGGTAAGTGGCACCCCAAAGAAGATATGCGGATTGAATTTGCGTATGACAAGCACTGGCCGAAGATAGAATCCGCTTTTTCCATCCTGTTCATGACCGATATTTGCGCCTAGGCTGCACCACCATATTTCGCGGGTTTGATAGATAGGAAGTTTCTGCTTGCCCTCAAGCAGGGTTTTTATTTTATGCCATTTTGTAAAATCTTTTATCACAACTCCACCCCCAGCGCTTTGGCCACGGTGAAAATATCCTTATCGCCGCGGCCGCAGACGTTTACCACCAGCAAATGATTTTTGGGAAGCGGCGGCGCGAATTTTAAGACATGCGCCAGCGCGTGCGCCGGTTCCAGCGCCGGAATAATTCCCTCCAGTTTTGAAACGGTCTGGAACGCCGCCAGCGCTTCGTCATCGGTGGCGGAGACATACTCCACGCGGCCGGTGTCATGCAGCCAGGAATGTTCCGGGCCGATGCCGGGATAATCCAGCCCGGCGGAAATTGAATGCGCGTCCTGCACCTGGCCATCGTCGGTCTGCAACAGATAGCTGCGCGCGCCATGCAGCACGCCGGGCTGGCCGCGCGCGATTGACGCCGCATGTTGGCCGGAATCCAGCCCGCGCCCTGCCGCCTCGACGCCGATCATCTTCACCTCCGGCTCGCTCAGGAACGGGTGGAACAGACCGATGGCGTTGCTGCCGCCGCCGATGCAGGCGACCAGCGTATCGGGCAGCCTGCCCTCGGCCTTATGCAATTGCTCGCGCGTTTCCCTGCCAATGGCGGACTGGAAATCACGCACCATTTCCGGATAGGGGTGCGGCCCGGCGGCGGTGCCGATGAGGTAATAGGTGGTGGCGACGTTGCTCACCCAGTCGCGCAACGCCTCGTTCATCGCGTCTTTCAGCGTCTTGCTGCCGGACGTGACCGGCACGACCTTTGCGCCGAGCAGCTTCATGCGAAACACGTTCGGCGCCTGCCGTTCGATGTCTTTCGCGCCCATATAAATAATGCATTCCAACCCGAACAGCGCGCAGACCGTGGCGGTGGCGACGCCGTGCTGCCCGGCGCCGGTTTCGGCGATGATGCGCTTTTTGCCGAGGCGTCTGGCCAGCAACCCCTGGCCGATGCAATTGTTAATTTTATGCGCGCCGGTGTGGTTCAACTCGTCGCGCTTGAAATAAATCCTGGCGCCGCCGCAGTGTTTCGTCAGCCGCTCGGCAAAATACAGCGGCGACGGGCGGCCGATGTAATGCTCAAAATAATAATCCAGCCCGCGCTTGAATTCCGGATCGTTTTTCGCCGCGTTATATGCGCGCTCGACTTCGAGGACGAGCGGCATCAGCGTTTCGGCGACATACCGGCCGCCGTAAGTGCCGAAATGGCCGTGGGAATCAGGCTGCGTGTTGCTTATCTTCATGTTTTTGCCGCTTTGATAAACGCTTCAATCAGGCTCGCATCTTTTACACCGCGCTCACGCTCGACGCCAGAGGAGACATCAATCATTCCGGCGCCGCTGATGCGGATGGCATCGGCGACATTTTCCGGAGTCAACCCGCCGGAAAGGAACCATGGCAACGGCAATTCGCGCCTGGCAAGGAGAACCCAGTCGAATGCAAGGCCGTTGCCGCCGGGAAGAACTGGGTCCCCGCCTTCGCGGGGACGGCAGCTTTCCAACGCATCGCTGCGCTCTGCGGGAAAGCTAGCCGCATCAAACATCAGCATATCCGCACAATCATAAAACATTCCGGCCTGCGCCACGTCGTCGCCGCCGTGCACGGAAATCGCCTTAATGATTTTTATGTTGGGGAATGTTTTTTTTATCTCCCGCAGGCGCCGTGGCGTTTCGTTGCCATGTAATTGCACATAGTCCGGCTTTAGTATCGACCGCACTTCCGCCAGCAGCGCGTCATCGGGATCGACCAGCACCGATGCGCTTTTGATGCGCGGCGGCAGAAGCGCGTTCAATTCCGCCGCGCGCTTCAAAGCGATATGGCGCGGCGAACCGGGATAAAAAACAAAGCCGGCAAAGTCGGCGCCGGCCTTGATAGCGGCCTGCACCGCCGCTTCGTCATTCAGTCCGCAGATTTTTACTTTCACGTTCATGATTGCGCCGGTATCGCGGGCATGGCGGCCTGTTTCTTCTGGCGCAACAGCGCCAATTCATGCTCCAGCGCTTCCACACGCTGCCGCTCCAGCCTGATCAGCCGCCTGGCGCGGTGCAGGCTGAGTCCCAGCGCCAGCCTTCCTGCTGCCGCGCCCAGCGCAAAGCACAGCAGCGCCAGCAGAAACTGCGGCATATCCACGGCGTAGGGCAGGGGAAAAAAACGCAGGGAAACCATGCCGCGGTTGGCAGCGGCGAACCCGGCAAAGGCAACGGCAATCAGGAGCGCGGCAAAAAATTTGAAGAAGCGGAGCATAGCACGTTGCCAGTTATTTAGTTGTCAGCCGTTAGCTGTCAGTTCGGAATTACCAACAACCAGCGATTAACAACCGGCAACCAATAACTAACAGTTACCTTGTCATCACCGGCGCTTTGTTGATGCGTTCGCGCAATTCCTTGCCGGTGCGGAAATAGATGGCGAAGCGCGCGCCGATATGCACTTCCTGCCCGTTCTTCGGGTTGCGCGCCTTGCGCGCCTCCCGCTTTCTGATGGAGAAAGCGCCGAAGCCGCGAAGCTCAACGCGGCCGCCGTCGACCAGCGTTTCCGAGATGTCGTCGAAGATGGTGGCGACCAGCGCTTCGATGTCGCGCTGATAGAGATGCGGATACTTTTTCGAGAGGCGCAGAACGAGTTCAGATTTGGTCATAGACATGCCCTTGATGTTAAAGCGATTAATGGAGGCGAGGATGCCACACCGCAACCAGCCCGTCAAGCGTTACACTGCTTCTGTTGAAAAAATTTCCGGCGATGCTCTGGGTCAGCCGGTCGAGCAGGCTGGTTTCCTGCTCCGGATCGACGTCCCTGATGTCGAGTCCCTGGCGGATATGCCGTTTTTCGACCAGCCAGTCCATGGCTTCCTTTTCTCCGCCGATGGCGTCGACCAGCTTGTCCTCCACCGCCGCCTGGCCGCTGTAAACCCGACCGTCGGCCAGCTTCAGCACGGTGTCGCGCGGAAGATGCCGCCGCTCGGCGACGATATCGACGAAGCGGTTATAAAAATCCATGATGACCGTCTTGATGACCGTGTCGGACTCCGGCGTATCCTTTTCGAACGGCGATGGCATGGCCTTCAGCGGCGAGGATTTGATGATAATAGGCTTAATGCCGAGTTTTTCGGCCAGGTCTGTTATCTCCGCCGTCTCGATGAGAACGCCGATGGATCCGGTAATGGTGCCCGGCCGCGCGTAAATCCGGTCGGCGCCGAGCGCCACCATGTAGCCCGCCGACGCCGCCACCGAGCGCTCAACCGCTACCACCGGCTTCTTTTCCGCAAGTTGGCGCAGGCGCAGGAAGGTTTCCTCGCCGCCGACGGCGCTGCCGCCCGGCGTGTCCAGCCAGACGATGACGGCTTTGACTTTGCCGTTGTCGCCCAGGCTGTCAATAAGGTCGTAGGTTTTCTGGTCGTCGTCGATGATGCCGTCGAAAGACAGGCGCGCCACATAAGGCGCTTCGATGGGTGAATAGGGCGAAAAGCGGTACACGGCGACCACCCCGGCAATCACCGCGAACAGCACGGCCAGCACCCGCCAGCGCGTGATCTGGGTTTTCAGATAGAGACGGTCGAGAAGGGTGTCAGCGTTGAGGGACATGGATTCAATGGCAATTGGAACGTCGGCATTAATACAGAACAGATATGTGAAGTCAATGGGTTGATTTAGCAGTGTAGATTACAATATTGATGGATCGTTCAGCATGGAAAGAACTGCTTCCTGCAATGGCTGAAGATCATTATCCATTGTCTCCCATACGTCCTTTATTTTTACCTGGAAATAGCCATGCGATAAATGGTGGCGCATGGCGACGGTTTCACGCCACGGTATCTGAGGATAGCGCTTTTGTATTTGGGGAGCGATATGATTGCATGCTTCGCCGATAACCTCCAGTTGCCGGATGATTGCGTCACGAGTGCGGGAGCCTCGGCCGGGGTCTTCTTCCAGATAGGAAAAAATCAGTCTGGTAGCATCGCGCATATGTCAGGAGCCTTGCGCGGTCGGAATGGTGCGGTTTCATAGTGGCGTGGCGGAAGCAAGAATAGATGATTCCAGATAGGGGCTGATGCTGTCTTCCGTGACGATGTCTACCTTATGGCGCAATAAATCTTCCAATCCCACATAGAATCCGCCTATTCTGAATAATCCGCAACCCGGCAGCGTGCGCACCAGTAAATCCACGTCGCTGTCCGGTCCCGCGTCGCCGCGCGCCACCGAGCCGAACGCACGGATGGAATCCACATCAATCTTTATTTCCATTACGACTCTAGCTCTTTTTCGTCTTCTTCGTCGTTTTTTCTGTTTTTGCTTCATCCAGCGCCGCGCCCAGGATGTCTCCAAGCGAAGCGCCGCTGTCGGTTGAGCCGTATTCGGCGATGGCTTTCTTGTGCTCGTCGGCCTCCAGCGCCTTGATGGAAACGCCGACCTTGCGCGTCGTCTTGTCCACCGCGGTGACTTTCACGTCCACGCGGTCGCCGACGGCGAAGCGGTCGGGGCGCTGGTCCTGCCGGTCGCGCGCCAGGTCGGACTTCTTGATAAAGCTCTGAATATGCTCGCTGACCTTAACGCTGATACCGTCGCCCTGCACTTCGGTGACGGTGCAGGTGAGGGTCGCCCCCTTCTGGATTTCGCCGAATTCGGCCTCGAACGGGTCGTTCTCCAACTGCTTGACGCCGAGAGACACGCGCTCTTTGTCCACGTCAATGGCCAGTATTTTCGCCTTGACGCGGTCGCCCTTCTTGTAATTCTTGATGGCAACGTCGCCAGGTTCGTTCCAGCTCAAATCGGAATGGTGGATGAGGCCGTCAATATCCCCATCCAGCCCGATGAACAGGCCGAAATCGGTGATGTTGCGGATTTCGCCTTCAATGGTGTCGCCGGCATGGACTTTGCCGGCGTATGCCGCCCAGGGGTTGTCCTCGCACTGTTTCATGCCCAGGGAAATGCGGTGCTTGGACGCATCAATGTCGAGTACCACGACATTGACTTCCTGGCTGACCGACACCAGCTTCGACGGGTGTGCGCTCTTCTTGACCCACGAGATTTCCGATACGTGCACCAGCCCTTCGATGCCAGGCTCCAGTTCGACGAACGCGCCGTAATCGGTGATATTGGTGATTTTGCCGCGCAGCCTGGCGCCATTCGGGTATTTGACATCGGCGCCCTGCCACGGGTTTTCCTCGAGCTGCTTGATGCCGAGGCTGACGCGCTTGGTGGCCGGGTCGAACTTGGTGACCATCACGCGCACGGTCTGGCCGACATGCAGCACTTCGGAAGGATGGGCGATGCGCCGCCAGGAAATATCGGTGACGTGCAGCAGCCCGTCGATGCCGCCCATATCGATGAACGCGCCGTAATCGGTGATATTCTTGACCATGCCGTCCAGTATCTGCCCCTCGGCTATCTTGCCCAGCAGTTGCTCGCGCTGTTCGCTGCGCGATTCTTCCAGCACGGCGCGGCGCGAGACGACAATATTGCCGCGCTTCCGGTCCATCTTCAGAATCTGGAACGGCTGCGGGATGTGCATCAGCGGGCCGACATCGCGGATCGGGCGGATGTCCACCTGTGAGCCGGGCAGGAACGCCACGGCGCCCTGAATATCCACGGTAAAGCCGCCCTTGACGCGGCCAAAAATCACGCCTTCGACGCGGGTGGCGTCGGCGCAGGCTTTTTCCAGCTTTGTCCAGGCTTCCTCGCGCAGCGCTTTTTCGCGGCTTAAGACCGCTTCGCCATGCTTGTTTTCGATGCGCTCCAGGAACACTTCGACTTCATCGCCGGCGCGCAGTTCCGGTGTGGTATTGCCGACCTGGAATTCGCGCAGAGGAACGCGGCCTTCCGATTTCAGGCCGACATCAATGATGACGGTATCCTTTTCCACGGAAATCACCGTGCCCGTGATGACCGAACCTTCGTTCTTGCCCGATGTTTTGACGGATTCCTCGAATAACGCGCCAAAATCTTCCACTTCCATATTCATTGCCTGTGCTGCCTGAGCCATAAATGCTTTCTTTAGTCGCCGGCGGCCAGTTGGCAGCGACCAGTTTATTACCTGACCGCTGGCCGCTGACCGCCGCTTACTCGTTATGAAACGTCAGCGGCGTTTCGGGTTAAACAGTTGCGCCACAACGGCAATTCTCCAGCCTCCGCGCTGCCGGATGCCGTGCTATAAGTGAAATAGGCGCGCATTTTTACCCGTAAATAACAGGAAATCAAGCGGTTTTTCTCTCTTAACCCCACGGAAGATTATATCATTGCTCACGGCATGGGTATGGACTCGAGGCATTTTTGTTGCGCCGGCCTCAGTGGCGGTACAGGATAATGATTGAATAATAACAGTCTACCTTATCAATATTACCGGCAGTGATGAATAAGTAAGTTCCGTCGATATAGCCTTGTTAATGGCTTGAGATGGTTTCCAGCTTTGATACATGGCGAACGTTGCACGATATACATTTTGCAACAAGCATTGCCTGAACGCACATTATCGGTATATATGTCTATCTTGATGAAAGCCGCTTCCGCCGCCAAGCCCTTCCCTCACCGGCACCTGCTGGGCATCGACGGGCTTTCGCGCAGCGATGTCTATGCCGTTCTCGACCTCGCCGGAATCTATATCGCCAAAAACCGCCAGCCCGACAAAAAACACGCCATCCTCAAAGGGCGCACGCTTATCAATCTGTTTTTTGAGAATTCCACACGCACGCGCACCAGCTTCGAACTGGCGGGCAAGCGCCTCGGCGCGGATGTCATCAACATGTCGGTGTCGAATTCCTCGACCAAAAAAGGCGAGACGCTGATTGACACGGCGATGACGCTCAACGCCATGCACCCGGATTTCATCTCGGTGCGCCACCCGGAATCAGGGGCGGTGCATCTGCTGGCGCAGAAGGTCAACTGTTCGGTCATCAACGGCGGTGACGGCTGCCACGAGCATCCGACGCAGGCGCTTCTCGATGCGCTGACCATTTTGCAGCACAAGAAAAAAATCGAGGGGCTGACGGTGGCCATTTGCGGCGATATTCTGCACTCGCGCGTCGCGCGCTCGAACATGAAACTGCTGAATCTGCTGGGCGCAAGAGTGCGCGTCATCGGGCCGACGACGCTGATGCCGCCGCACGCCGAATCGTTCGGCGCGAAAGTGTTTCACGACATGCGAAAGGGGCTTAAGGATTGCGATATTATTATGATGCTGCGGTTGCAGATGGAGCGCATGGAGCGTAATTTCGTGCCGTCCATGCGCGAATATTTCCACTTCTGGGGGCTGGACGAGGAAAAACTCTCTTACGCCAAACCGGATGCGCTGATCATGCATCCGGGGCCTATCAACCGTGGCGTCGAAATTGACTCCAGGCTGGCTGATGACCTTGGCCGCAGCCTGATTCTGCAGCAGGTGGAGATGGGCGTCGCCGTGCGGCAGGCGGTGCTGGAGTTGCTGGCGGGAGGAAGGACATGAGTGAAGCGCGATTATATTCTAATCTTATCAATCGATTTACTAAGGAAACGCTCGAGAAATTTTATTTCCAATCAGGCGCGATTGATTGGAAAAAGCTGGTAAAGTTCAATTCAGGAATATAAATGCTGAAACAAACCTTCACCCTTCCCACCCACAAAAATACCCGCAAGGTGGCGTATGTCAATGCGCGGCTGATGGACCCGGAATCGGGGCTGGATAAAAAGGGCGGGCTGCTGACGATTGGCGATAAAATCGCTGATTTCGGGCCACATCTGACGAAAGATAAATTGCCGCGCGGCGCGGAGATCATCGACTGCAAAGGTCATCTGCTGACGCCGGGGCTGCTCGACATCCAGGTGCATTTCCGCGAGCCGGGGCAGGAATACAAGGAAACCATCGCCACCGGCAGCAAATCTGCGGCGGCGGGCGGAGTGACGACGGTCGCCTGTATGCCTAACACGCGTCCTGTCATCGACGACGTGGCAGTCATGTCCTTCATGCAAAAACGCGCGCTGGAATCAGCCTATGTCAATGTCCGTGCCTATGCCGCCATCACCGAGGGGCAAAAAGGCGAGGAGTTGACCGAGATGGGCCTGCTCGCCGAGGCGGGCGCCGTGGGCTTTACCGACGATGGCTTGCCGGTGATGAATGCGGGGGTGATGCGAAAAGCGCTGGCCTATTCCAAACAATTCGGCCTGCCGGTGGCGCAGCACGCGGAGGATCTGAACCTCTCCTGCGGCGGCTGCATGAACGAGGGGAAGATTTCAGCGCATCTGGGGCTGGCGGGCATTCCAAACGCCGCCGAAGCGGTGATGGTTGAGCGCGATATTATCCTCGCCGGGCTTACCGGCGGGCAATATCATGTGCTGCATATTTCCACCGCCGAAGCCATCGACGCCGTGCGCCGCGCCAAGAAAAAAGGCCTGCGCGTCACCGCCGAAGCTGCGCCGCACCATTTCACGCTGACCGACGAAGCGGTGGGCGAATACCGCACCTTCTCCAAAATGAACCCGCCGCTGCGCTCCGAGCGCGACCGGCTGGCGATTATTGAGGGACTGAAGGATGGCACGATTGATGCGATTGCCACCGACCACGCGCCGCACGACCAGGAAAGCAAGCGCGTGCCGATGGCTTCGGCGTCGTTTGGCATCGTGGGCCTCGAAACCATGTTGCCGCTGTCGCTCACCCTTTATCACAAGAAAATCATGCCGCTGCGCGATGTCATCGCCGCCATGACCTATAAACCCGCCGACATCATCCACGTCCCCGCCGGGCGCTTGAAGAAAGGCGCGCGCGCCGACCTGACGCTGATCGACCTCGATGTAAAATGGACGATTGATCCCAAACAATTTGTAAGTAAGTCACTTAACTCGCCCTTCGACGACTGGCCGGTCAGGGGCAGAGCGATACGAACGGTGGTGGGGGGTGAGACGGTGTACCGGCTGGGAAGCTGATGCGGCGCTACGACCCCACTTTCCTTACCAGCTTTTTCAGGTTATCCAGCATTTCCTCGCCTATCTGGCCGCCGCCGTCGGTGATTTTTTCTTTGATGATGATATTGAGCACGGCGACATGCTTACAGACAACCATCAGCGCATCGGAACTATAAGCAGGTGCGGCTTGCATGTATTCATACAATGATTTTGCCACCGCAAAGCCGAAAGGAAAACCGAGCGCCTCCATTCTTGTTTTGATGATAAAAGCCACGTCGGTCGCCGCATGGATCATGGATGTCGCCGACGCCGAGTCATTCTCGGCTTGCCTGTATAAATCGCTGATTATGACGAGATGATCCTCCATTTCCTTCAGAAAATCGGCCTGGAGAGTATTCAGCATCTGCTGGCATTCCTGCATTCTTTCCAACGTAAAAATCTGCCCTAGCGAAACGTGCCGGCCGATTTTCCGGCGCAGCGCGTTGTCACGAGGCATCAGGTGCGGGCGGCCATTATCCGCAAGGCTGGTGGAATGTGGCGGCCGGCTCATCGTCATCACTCAGGCGGTATGTTTGAAAAGCTTGACATCGTGTTTCCTGCGTTCCGCCTGTCCTTTCAACGCCGCCCTTTCCCTTCTGCGGCACGGCCCCTTGTAGCTCGCAGAGGTGACGAAGCACCGGGGACGGTCGATGACCATGCTGATGCGCTCACAGAGATTTTCTATGGTGAGCGGCTTGAGGATGATTTCATTCACGCCGGCATCGCGGGCGTATTCGATATGCCCCCGCAAGCCAAGCCCGGTCACCATAATGACGGGAACAAACGGATTAGGCGAATATTTCGACAGCCGGATGTATTTTACGAAACACGCGCCGTCTTTCGGCATAACCGGCGACCATTGATCGGAGCGAACGACCGGATTGGACGGCAAGTCGTATATGTCATGTTGTTTCAATGGCAGCAGTTCCCAATCGGTGATGATCAGATCTATGTCGTGCTGACGCAGCGTTTCGACAGCCGAAAAACCATCCCGCGCTTCGAATATATTTCTGAATCCGAAACATTGCAGTACCCTGACGATGATGGCGATAATCTTCTGGTCATTATCGACGATCATGACGTGGATGTTCTTCAGATGATCAGGTGCTTTTTTTAGTCCGGTGCTCATCATAAAAGTCAAGCTCCTCGAATCATTATCAATGGCGCTGCTGGAATATACTAATAATAGTATTTATGTATATCAATTACAATCAATAGTTGATTTTTCTGCGCAGCCATTATACCGGCGATAAATAATAATATTGTTGAAAAATAAAGAAAACTTATAAAAAATCCAGGTATTGATAATAAACTTGACCGCACCATTGATTCATCAATAACATTCAACCAATGAATACATCGCGTCCCAATCCCATCATCTGCGCCGTGGATACCACGGATATTGAGCAGGCGCGGGCGCTTGCCGCGCAGCTTTCCGGCCATGTCGGCGCGCTGAAGCTGGGGCTGGAATTCTTCACCGCCCAAGGCGCGGCGGGCGTCCGCGAGATGGAAAAAGCCGGCCTTCCCATTTTTCTCGATCTCAAGTTCCATGATATTCCCAACACGGTGGCCGGCGCGGTGCGGGCGCTTCACGGCTTGAACGTTTTTATGCTTACGGTGCATGTCAGCGGCGGCGAGGCGATGATTCAAGCGGCAAAGGAAGAAGCATCTAAATTACCTTCGAGACCAAAGGTCATCGGCGTCACGGTGCTAACCAGTCTTGAAGAAGACGATATAAAGCAACTGCTACGCCGCAACTGGAATGATGACCTGTCAGATGTAAAACTTACCATTGAGGATTATGCGGCGAATCTTGGAAGGATGGCTCATATTTATGGACTGGATGGAGCTGTCTGTTCACCGCATGAAGTTACTCGTTTAAAAAAAATGGATGCGGATTTTACCCTAGTCGTGCCCGGCATCCGCCCGGCAGGCAGTGGCAAGGATGACCAGAAACGCACCATGACGCCCGCCGAGGCCATGGCAAAAGGCGCGGATTATCTCGTGATTGGGCGCCCCATCACGGCGGCGAAGGATCCGAAGAAGGCGGCGGCCGATATTTTTGCGTCGCTCGGGGAAACCAAATGACGAGCGACGTTGTCGTCAGCTACATCGTCACCGTTTACAATAAAGAGGCGTATGTCGGGCATACCGCCGACTCGCTGCTGACGCAGGAAGGAGGCATCCCGTCGGAATATATTTTCGTTGACGATGTTTCCACCGATCGTTCGCTGGAAGTGCTCGAGGAGCGCGCGCGCGGCGTGCCGAATGTGGTCATCGTAAGAAACAGCGAGAATAAGGGTCCCAGCATCCGCGTCAACCAGGGCGCCAGGCTGGCGCGCGGAAAATACCTGCAGTTCATTGACTCCGACGATGTGCTGGCCGCCAATGCCACGCGCCTCATGCTGTCGCTGCTGGTGAAGCATCAGGCCGATGTCATACATGGCGGCTGGGAGCGCACGGATATTGAAGCGGCAAAGCTGGTCGGACGGCGCGTGGATGACAATGCGCCTTACGTGGTGAGCGACAGGCCGCGCGAATTCGTGTTCCGGCAGCGGCTGCGGCGCATGATGCAACTGGTGCGGCGCGAAACGTTCCTGGCGTCCGGCGGCTGCGACGAGCGCGTGTTCATCCAGGACGAATCGCTGGGACTGAGGCTGGCGCGCACGGCGCGGCGCATCATTCTGCTGAAAGCGCCGGTGCTGCTTATTCCCAGGGTGGAAGGCGTGTTGTCAGCCAACGTTTCGCAGCTCAATCACGATCGCTTCCTGGCGAGTTACCATATGCTGAAAGATTTTTGCGATCTCGACGAAGATATGCGCCGTAATCTCTACGGCCGCTGCATTTCGGCGGCGTGGAAAGAACGACGGCACCGGCAAGGCGTGTGCGCGCTTGCCAGCCGGACGTTTTTGCAGTACCTACGCTCGAAATGGCGGTTGCCGCCGGTGGATGACGGCGCGCTTGCCTTGATGAATGATTTTTTCGCCAAAATCGAGGGGGTGAAGCGCACCAGCGCATACCATGATTGAGACGCTCCGCCGCATCGCCTTTGTCCTGTTATGCCTGATGCCGCTGCTGCTGGCGACTACGCGCGCCGGCGCGGACATTGCCGCAAGTCTCATTGCGGCGCTGTTTCTATGGCGCTCGGCCTTGCAAAAAGAATGGCGATGGACGGCGGAGGCGGAGATGCGCGTGCTGACGGCGCTGTGGCTGTCCCTGCTGGTCACTTCCTGCCTTTCGCCCTTCAACCGTATCGAAGCGTTCGGAACGTCGATTCTGTGGGCGCGTTTCGTGCTGCTCTACGCGGCGGCGCGTTACTGGCTGCTGGCCAATCGGCGCCGGCTGGAAATCGCCGGAAAGATTGCCGCCATCACGTTGCTGCCGGTGGCATTCGACGCCGGCTGGCAATATGTCACCGGCACGTCGTTGTCAGGCCACCCGATGTTTACCGGCACCCGCCTGACCGGTCCGCTCAGCAAAGCCAATGTCGGCGGTTACCTGCTGAGGATAGGATTGCCGGTGGCGGGGCTGGTGACGTATCTCCTTATCGAGGCGGGCAGGGCGCGCCGATTATGGGCGGCCACCGCCGCGACGGTAGCCGTTATGACGATTATCGTCCTCAGCGGCGAACGATCGAGCGCGCTGCTGATGCTGCTGGGCGTCGGCATCATCGGCTTTACGCTTTTTGTGAGTCATCCAAAGCTGCGCCTGTGGGTGTTGATCGGCGGGGCGGGGGTGGCGGCGCTGGTGGCGGCGCTGGTGGCGACACAGCCACTGGTGCAGATGCGTATGCAATATCTCGTTCAGCAGCTTGACGATTTCTGGCATACGCCCTACGGCCAGATGTACCTCGCCGCTTTTGATTTGGGCATGAGGCATCCGCTGACCGGCACCGGCGCACACCAGTTTTTCGCCGCCTGCAACTCGATCATGGCGGAGCGCGGCATCACCTATTGCGACATCCACCCTCATAATATTTATATGGAATGGCTGGCGGCTGGCGGCGTTGCCGGGCTTTTGCTGTTTGCGCTGGCGATGGCCTGCCTGGCGCGTCAACTGGCACGTGCGGCGGAATATGGCGGCGCGGCGGTGGCGCTGACGGCGTTCGCATATGGCGGCTATGCGGCGCTGACCTTTCCCTTCATCGTCACGCAAAGCGCGTTCGCCAACTGGCCGGGAATCCTGTTCTGGTATAGCATGGCGCTGGTGATGAGCATTCACCGCATGAGAGATATTATATGACCACGCTGCCGGTTTCAGTGTTCATCATCGCGCTCAACGAGGGCGACCGCATTGGCCGCAGCATCGAAAGCGTGCGCGGTTTCGCGGATGAAGTCATCGTCATCGACAGCGGCAGTACGGACGACACGGTGAAGATCAGCGAGGCGGCGGGCGCGCGCGTCATTCATCACGGCTGGCCGGGCTATGGCGCCCAGAAACGCTTCGGCGAGGAACAGTGCCGCCATGACTGGCTGCTCAATATCGACGCCGACGAGGTGGTAAGCGCGGGGCTTGCGGAGGAAATCAGGGCGGTTTTCGCCGGCGGCACGCCGGAACATTCGGGCTATGCCATGAATATCGTCGCACTGCTGCCGGGGGAAAAAAAGCCCGGCCGGTTCGCGCATCACGTCAACGCCGTCCGGCTCTATGACCGCCGCTGCGGCCGTTTCCGCGACAGCAGCGTGCATGACACGGTGGTGATGGACAAGGGCACAACCGGCGCGTTTTCAGCCATCGTCGAGCACCGGTCGGCGCGCGGCATCGCGCACAGCATTGAGAAAATCAACCGCTATTCGACCATGCAGGCAGAAGACATGCTGCGGCGCGGGCGGCGGCCGCCGTTTCTGATGGCGCGGCTATTTTTTGAATTCCCCGCCGGATTTTTCAAGACGTATGTCTTCCGCGGCCATTGCTTCAAGGGGACGTATGGCTTCATTGACGCTGTGTTATATGGTTTCAGCCGGTTCGCGCGGCTGGCGAAATACTGGGAAATGACGACTAAAAGAAGCGGTTCCTGAACAGTTTTTTGCCGATCTGCTGCTCGTATTTCCTGCGCATCCCGCGCTTCTCGAAGACGACGACGGAATCGTAAAAATGCATGCCGGAGGTGGTGTGCGTGAATT
>JAGWIM010000032.1 GCA_028873525.1 Pseudomonadota bacterium | reverse complement strand
CCGTCCGATGCCCCAATCCGCCCTTGGGCAAGGCGCACCAGACCGTCGTGATGACGGCCTTTCCCTTTTAGATGGAGCCCAACTATGACTAAAATTGCAGAACTGTTAAAGCAACGCGCCCGCGCCTTTGATGAATTCAAGGCGCTGGCCGAAAAAACTTCCCTCACCGAAGACGAACAGACGGAATACGAAACGAAGAAACGTGTCGTAACCGATCTGGACGCGCAAATCGCCCGCGCTAAGGAAGCGCAGGCGCTGTCGGCAGAAAATGCACAGCCTGTGGCTGGGCAGGACAATGTCGACAATACCAAGGTCGAGGCAACCGTCGAAACCGACCGCTATGTCAAGGAACGCAGCCTCGTCATCGGCGCTGCGGCCAAGATGATGGCGTATGGCGGCGGCAACCTGTTCAATGCCCGCCAGGCGTCGATGGAAATATATGGCGAACGCCATCCGGTCACCCGCGCGCTGGTGGCATCGACCGGCGCGTCTGGCGGTTTTATCGTGCCGCCTGATTACATGAATGAGATCATCGAACTGCTGCGCCCGGCAGCGGTGGTGCGCGGTTCAGGCCCGCGTGTTCTCCCCATGCCGCGCGGCACGATGACCTTGCCTAGTCAGGCAAGCCCCGCCACCGCGAGCTACGGTACGGAAAACTCGCAGATCGCCACCTCGCAGCAGACGCTTAGGCAGATCATCGCCAGCTATAAGAAACTGACGGCGCTGGTGCCGATCTCCAACGACCTGATGCGCTATGCCGATCCGGCGATCGACGCCATGGTGCGCGACGATCTGGTCGAAGTGATCGCGCTTCGTGAAGACTTGGCGTTCCTGCTCGGCGATGGCACGCAGGGAGCGCCGATGGGCTACACCGGCTTTGCCAATCTCTGGGCGATATCGCAGGGCGGCACGGCGGGCGTGTGGAGTGCAAGCGCCGATTCGGTGGCGGCAGTTAACGGTAACCCCGGCAACCCGCTGCTCGGCCAGAACGGCGGTAACTTCATAACCTCGAATGAAACCTACACCGAGCAGACGGTGGTGAATGAATTGACCGGCATGATCAACCGGCTCGACGTCGCCAACGTGCCGGATCGCAAGCGCGTGTGGTTCATGCATCACCGGACATATAACTATCTATTCGGCTTGCTGAACTCGCTTGGCCTGTATGTGTTCCGCGATGAACTGACGCGCGGCACGCTCTACGGCTATCCGTTCAAGAAGACCACGCAGATCCCGATCAATATCTGGGATCCCACCGGCACCAACAAGGATTGCTCGTTCATCATCCTCGCGGAAATGAATGAAAGCATGATCCTCGACTCGATGAGCATGGAACTCGCCGTGTCGCGCGAAGGCACCTACACCGATGCCAATGGCAATACGGTGTCGGCCTTCCAATACGACCAGACGCTGATCCGCGCCATCACCGAACACGACTTCCAGCTGCGGCATGACTCCGGTTGCTCCGTGCTGCAATTCGTGCGCTGGGCGCCTGCGGTTCAGTAAGCAGCTTTTTTTCATCATCATTTTAACTTTGGAGGAATCCTATGTCTGACATTACAACCCTGCGCAATATTGGGGCGATTGTCGTCCCGGTCACTGGCGTATTTCCACAAAATGCCGCTGCCGGCACCATCAACGGCGCCAGCATCGACCGCATGCTGCACAATATGGCCGGTTCCTGCGTGCTGCATCAGGTGGTGGGCGCTGAAACCGGCGCTCCCACCGCTGCCAGCGTGCAAACAAAGCTGCAGGACTCGCCGGACAATTCGACGTGGAGCGATTATAAGGCCGGAACGGCTACCGTGCAGGAGACGGCGGCGCTTACCGCTGCCAATAGCGAGAACACGGCGGCAATCGATCTCACCGGCGCTAACCGCTTCATCCGCCCGGTGACCATCATCTCCTTTACCGGTGGCACGTCGCCGGAAATTCAGGTAGCGGCTGGCATCATCCTCGGCGGCGAACGCGAACTGGCAGCGGTATAACCATGAAAATGGTCGAATTCACCCGCGACATGCGTCCGCATCGGGCCGGTGAGAAACGCGTCGTGCCCGATGCGGTCGCAAAAAAGCTGATTGATGCCGGTGACGCCAAGCATCACATCAGCGTATTTGACAAGTCCGGAGAATCATCGCCTACCAGCAAACCCTATAAAACCCGCAAGCGGAAAACGACATGCCCGTCCGAATCGTCTCTACTGTTGTAACGGCGGCGTCGAGTTATGATTTGACGACGCTTGCGAACATCAAGGATGATCTCGCCATCCCCGGTACCGATACCTCCAGCGATGCCACGCTTGCCCGCTTCATCACCGAGCAATCGGCGCTGGTGGCTGGGTATTGCAACCGCGTGTTTCCCATCGAAACGGTGCAGGATGTCATTTACCCCGACCGCGATCCGTATCCTTATCAGGTCACCGGAATGCTTTCCGAGCTGCAGCTTTCGCGCTGGCCGCTGGTATCGGTGGCAACGGTCACAGATACGGTCGCTGTCGGGATTACCAATACGCTGGTTGCCGGCACGGATTTTATGATCGATGCGGCGCGCGGTTGGCTGACGAAAATCGATCCGAACACCGACTATCCCACCGGCTGGAGTCCCGATCAATATACCATCGAGTATACGGCGGGATATTTTGAAGCCGGATCCGGCGCTCCACCACCGGATCTCGAAATGGCCGTGCTCCGGCTGGTCACCGCCCGCTTCAAAGGACGCGGCCGCGATCCGTTTATGAAAAGCCAGGGCGAGCCCAATATCGGCACCGAACAATATTGGGTCGGCGCCATGCCCGGCCAGACCGGCGCGTTTCCGCCCGATATCGCGGCGACGCTCGAAAAATACCGTGTGCCGCTGGCGATTTGAAATGGATTCTGAATCATGGATTTCGATGCCGTTATCACCGGCGACCGCCGCATCATCGCCCGTTTCGGCGAATGGCCGAAAGAACTCCATGATTCCCTGCTGGCGCGAATTCGCGCGCTGACAGACGCCCTGGAAGGCAGGGTTCAAGCACTGGCGCCCGAACGCACCGGCAAACTTAAAAGCGAGATCACCTCGCGCTTATTCGACGATCCGCAAAAAATCAAAGGGATGGTGACGCTGGACGGCGGCCTTTCCCGCTCTGAATACATCAAGGCTGCTGCACTCGAATACGGGGCACATGGCGGAGTGAAAGTTCGCAGTTATAGCCGGACGATTGCCGAAGCCTTCGGACGCGATATTTCGCCGGCACGCATCAATGTCAGCGCCTATAGCCGCATCACCAACATCGAGGCGCGCGTTTATCTGCGCGGCGGGCTGGCCGATGTGGAAGCCGAAGCGACGGCGGAACTTCAGCAGGTGATCGACCAGTCGACAAAAGAATTCAGCGATTAACCAGACGGAAGCATTCTATGACCAACGCGCTTTTTGAAAATGCCCGCAATAATTACCTGACGGGCGGGCTGAACTGGACATCCGATACGGTGGCCGCGGCGCTGCTCGATCTTACGCAGAGCACCGCGTCCTGCAAACAGATTTCCGGCGCGTCGAATGCCACGCCGATCGTCATCACTGCCACGGCGCACGGTTTCGCGGGTGGCGACATCGTCTATATATCCGGCATCGGCGGCAATCTGGCGGCGAACGGTTACTGGCTGGTGGCAAGCGCAACCGCCAATAGCTTCGCCATCACCGATCTCGCCGGCAACAACGTCGTCGGCTCCGGCAACTATACCAGCGGCGGCCGCGCCGTCAATATGGGGCCGTCGATCAGCAATAACTGGTCGGAACTTTCCGGCTGCCTTGTGGGGCCGGTGACGAACCTGTCCGGCGAAAGCGCTTCGCAGGGCGTTGCCAACGCATCGACGCTGACCTTCACTTCGGTCAGCGGCAATCCCTGCCAGGCGCTGGCGCTGTTCAAAAATACCGGCACACCATCGACCAGCAAGCTCATCGCGCTGATCAGCGGCGACTTCATCGTCACGGCAGCGCAGAACGCGCCCTCCGGCTCGGCCACAATTTATGTCGATCCTCTGAAATACGGCATTCCGACCGGCGCTGTGATGGCATTCAGCAACGGCGCTACGGCGACGCTTTCCGCCGTCGCCAGCGCCGGTGCGCGGTCGCTTTCGGTATCGGCCACCTCGGCGGCGATCAACCAGGGCAACGTCGCCCTCGCGCCGCAGGCCAACTCCGGCCTGCCCGTGATACCGAACGGCGGCAATGTTGTCGTTTCCTGGGGCGGAGGAAGCAGCAGGATTTTCAAGTTATGACAGCGGGAGCATAGCACATGACCACTTCTTCAGAACTGCTTACCAACAACCAGCCCATCACTATAAATCTGGCATCGCTTGCCAGCGGGGCTTACCAGCAGAGCGCCGCCATCGATAACACGTCGAACCAGTTTCTTGACGCAGGTGTGCAACTGTCGGTGAAAACGGGCGGCTCAGGCGTTTCAGCCACAGGCACGGTGAACGTCTACGCCTATGCTTCTGCCAATGGCGGCGCCAATTATACGGACGGAGCATCCGGCAACAATGCCTCCTTCAATCCGACCAGCCCTACCAATCTCAAACTGATCGGCGTCATCAACGCTAATGGAAATTCTCAGACCTTCACCGGCGGCCCGTTCTCCGTGTCGCAGGCATTTGGCTATTTGCCCGGCAAGTGGGGCATCGTTGTCTGGAACAACACCGGCGCTGCGCTTGATGCTACGGAAAGCAACCATCTCAAGTTCTTCGAGGCTCTGAAAATCTCCAGCGTTTAAAATAGGGAGATTTTAGATGGCCAATTTTCTCATACCGCCCAGGCCGCGTCCACTTCTCACTAAACCGCCCGTAGGCATAAAAATAAACATGAACCACCCGATTGCGCGGGGGTTGATGTTCTATTTCCCGCTCAATGAGGGCACCGGCTCTTTTCACGACGCCTCCAGTAACCAGAAAAGCACGTCGATCCTCGGCGCGACGCAGATTAACAGCGGCTTTGAAGGCTATTCATATCCAGCAGGCGCTTTTCCAAGCGGCACCGGCTGGAAGCCGAGCGGCGGCGTCAACGATGTCGTGATGGGGCTTACCGACAGCAGCTATTGCGATAATCTTCCCAATCTCACGGTGCATTGCTGGGCGCTGGGATGCACCGGCGGTAACTCACTGCTTGTCGGCAAATATGCGGCGGGCGGAAACAATACCGGCCAGGGCTGGGGTCTGGCCTCGGACACCACGTCGGGTAATAAATTCTATATCGGTACGCAGATTGGAACCAGCGGTACCGTCTATAATGAATGGGATACGCTGCAGGCCTACACGGCATCCTCGCCATGGCATAATGTTGTCGGCACCATCTCTAATTATGCCGCACAGGCGATTTACGTCGACGGCGTTGCCGCAGCGCTGACGGGTCATAACAACGGCAACGTTACCACCACCACGAATACGAATCCGGTCACATTCGGCGCTGACTTAAGTTCCACCAATCACACGCAAGACCTGTTTGGCGGCGCGCTCGATTTAATGGCCGTCTGGAATCGCGTACTCGCGCCTGAAGAGATTCAGAAGCTGTATGCAGACCCGTTCTGCATGTTCGAAACGCCGTATGTCATGACCTCCAGGCGGGGGCTGGTAGGTTACAAATCAACGCCCACTCAAACGATTACTCCGCTTGGCATTCCATCGCAGGAAGAATTCGGCAATCAGGAAGTGACCGATCCGCTGGGTTTCCGCGAGAGCATCATACAGGCGTTGCTAGATCTGGCGCTCACGGCGACCAGCTTTAACTCCAGTGGCCGCCGCCTGCAGCTGTGGAGCAAGGTTGCATCGTTTCCGGCGCTGTTCATTCAATCGACCGGCACGCACTACCCGCCGCGGGAAGCGCGCATGCTGCCCCCGAAACGCACGATCACGGCGGAACTGTGGGTTTATACCGATGTCGGTAAAGACCCGAACGCCAATCCGGAAGAAGCGCTCAACGATATTATCGACGCTATCGAAGCGGCGCTGGCGCCGGGCATTAATTCTAATGTGCAAACCCTTGGTGGCCTCGTTTACCACGCGTGGATCGAAGGCAATATCGAACAATTCCCCGGCGTGCTCGACGGCATCGCCAAGGCAATCATCCCCGTAAAAATTTTAATCCCTTAATCCCGCTGGCTTGGCCGGAAGCCCGCGCACTGACACGCCCTTCGGCAAGGCATCAGCACCGTCGTGATGACGGCGCATCCCCCAGATGGAGTTAACTCATGCTACAGCAATACAACTTCGGCGCCGGGACGTTGTTCCTGGTGCGCACCGATATCGCCGTGCCGACACCCACGCGCATCGGAACGCTTCAGGATGTCACCGTCGATATGTCGTTTACGACCAAGGAACTCTACGGCCAGTACCAGGCGCCTGTCGCCGTGGCGCGTGGCCAGCAGAAGATCACCGGCAAAGCCAAGATCGCCAACCTGAACGCGCGCCAGCTTAACGACGCCTTCTTAGGCCAGACATTAAGCACCGGCGAGCAGATAACCATCGTCGATGAAGGCGGCCCGGGCGGTACGGCCATTCCGACCACGCCTTATCAAATTGTGGTTGCCAATGGTGGTTCCATGTCATCCGGCACGCCCGGTGTCGATCTCGGCGTATTCAATGCCGGTACCGGCATTCAGATGACGCGCGTCGCCTCGGCGCCGGCTGCCGGCCAGTATAGCTGCGACATGACGACCGGCACCTATACCTTCAGTTCCGCCGACGAAACGGCGGGCGTCAAGGTTATCATCTCCTACGCCTATTTCGAGACGACGACCGGCAACCGCATCACCGCCGTCAATCAGCTGATGGGAACATCGCCGAATTTCCGGATGCAGTTGAGTAACAATTATGCCGGAAACAATATGTGTCTCACGCTTTATTCCGCCATCCCGACGAAGATGAGTTGGAATTTCAAGAACGAGGATTTCACCGTCCCCGACTTTGAATTTTCGGCCTTCATTGATCCTCTCGGACGCTTCTTCGACTGGTCGAGCACGCTCTAATGCCGGGCAAAGCGTCTGCAAAAACGCCATGAGCAATCCGCCACTACGCATCGTCTCGCTGTCGGGCGGAAAGGATTCAACGGCATTGTACTGCTGGGCGATCCGCCAGTTTGGCAGAGACGGTTTCAAGGCGGTATTCGCCGATACCGGCCACGAGCATCCGGTCACCTATAATTATGTGCGCAATCTGCCCATGATGGCTGGCGGGCCGGACATTCAATGGGTGCGCGCCGATTTCTCTGACCGGCTGGCTGGTAAAGGCATTGCGGCGTCAGGCAATCCTTTTCTTGACATGATGCTGTGGAAAGGCCGTGCGCCCAGCGCGAAGGCGCAATTCTGCACCGAGCATGTAAAGCTGCATCCGATTCGTCAATGGATAGAGAACATCCGGCAGGACAACGAAGTGAATATATATCTAGGCATCCGCGCCGGGGAATCGCCGCGGCGCGCGAAAATGCCGGAGCGGGAATTCTCGGAATTCTACGATGCCGAGATTATCAGGCCATTACTTCGCTGGACAGAACCGGAAGTATTTTCGTTTCTCGCCGAATGCGGTGTGCCGCCGAATCCGCTGTATGCACTCGGTTTCGGACGCGTCGGATGCTTTCCTTGTATCCATGCCAATAAGAAAGAGTTGCGTCTGTTACCGGAGTGGGCATGGGCGAAGCTGGAGGAATGGGAACGGCGGATAGGCCGCAGCTGGTTTCCTCCCGGCGTCGTGCCCGGCGTACATATACCAGCCATCGCCGATGTGAGGCTGTGGTGCAAGACCGACCACGGCGGCAGGCAGATGAATATGTTTTGCAGCGACGCAAAGGATGTCCCCAGTTGCATGGCCACCTGGGGAGCCTGCGAATAGCGCAACGATTATTACAGCGGGATAGAGCAGTGGAAGCTCGCATGGTTCATTAGCCGTGAGGTCGCTCGGTTCGAATCCGGCTCCCGCTTCCAGGATACCCACGCAATCTTAATGTCTTAATCACGCTGCAGGGCATGTCGCGCGGGTCACTGTTTGCAGCGTCGGCCAGCCGGAAAAGCAGCGGCGTTCATCGTCTTCTCTTTAGGAGGACTTATCATGTCACCATCAACCTTTAAGGAGCTAAGGAAACTTATGTCACAATTTTTAGACGATATCGAAGCCGCGATCAAAAACATCCACGTCGCGCATGGCATCACTAGTGATGACATTACCAAACAGGTCGCCGATGCGGTCACCACCGGCATCACGCCGCTGCAGAGCCAGATCACCGACCTGCAGGGTCAGGTGGCCGAATTGCAGAAGGCGGCGCAGGATACGGTTGCCGCCATCAACAGCGGCGACACGGCGGGTGCACAGGCCATCGCCACCGCTGCAGCAAGCACTACCGCGAACGGCAGTGGCTCAACCGGCACCGCTGCCGCAGCTGGCGGAACTGGCACCGGCGCTGCGCCGCAGACCGGCACAGGCACCGCCAGTGGTGGCACTGGCAGCTAAAGTCAGAGAGAAACCCCGCTTGGCAATTGCCTTGCGGGGTTTCATCTGTTGGCTGGTCACGCGATTTTGTAAACGCGGTCTTCGCCATCACCCTTGATGCCGGTGATGGTCTGGCCATGCTTTTCGTGGATTTCTTTTTTCAGATTGGCCATCGCGCCATGAACTGAATGCTTCTGCCAGCCGATGGTTTCCATCAACTGCTGGATGGTAGCACCTTCCGGACGCGACAGCAGGTCAATCATGGTCTGCTTCTTCGTAGCGCCTTCGCGCTTCGGTTTCGGCTCCCGCTTTTTAGCGGGCGCTTTGGCCTCCGCCTCCGGCGCGGCGGTTTCTTTTTCCTCGGTGGCATCATGTGCCGGAGGTTTTTTGCCAATGGCTTCGAAACCCGCATCCGAGATGACGTAAACGACGCCTTCGGCATCGGGATCTTCGACCACCAGCCCGTTACCGAGCATGGCGTTAACGACCTTATCACGGACGGGTGGGCTTTTAATATGGGTCATGAATTCGCGCACATCGGTCTTTGGCTGTTTGCTTGCAGCCTTCAGGATGCCGCGCTGGCTGTCTGAAAGTTTAGTCATAAAAACTCCTTCGGTTTGGTTACGTGAATGTCCTGGTGGACAGTTCAATGAATGCTTCGAAACCGAACGCTATCAAGCGCTATAACGATTATAAGCCATTATAAATAAACAGATTATTCACTTAATCGTGTTGACTCACCCAAAGTTCTATGGATGACGCGCAAAACACTGAAATATCTGTCGATATGTTCCGGCATCGAAGCGGCGACCGCCGCCTGGCATGCGCTCGGCTGGCAGCCGATGGGATTTTCGGAAATCGATTCCTTCGCCCGCGCGGTGCTGGCTCATCATTATCCGGACGTGCCGCTGCACGGTGATTTCACGGCGCTGAAGGAAAGCGATTATGCAGCAATTGACCTTCTGGTCGGAGGAACGCCCTGCCAGTCCTTCAGCGTCGCCGGGCTGCGAAAAGGACTTGCTGACGATCGAGGGAACCTCTCCCTTGAGTTTATACGGCTGGCTGAAAAATCTCGCGCCCGCTGGCTGGTTTGGGAAAATGTTCCCGGTGTGCTGTCCATTGACGGAGGACGGGCGTTTGGAACCTTCCTCGGAGGGTTGGCAGAATGCGGGTATGGGTTCGCCTACCGGATTCTTGACGCTCAGTATTTCGGAGTGCCGCAGCGGCGCAGGCGTGTGTTCGTTGTCGGATATCTTGGAGATTGGCGGCCCGCCGCGGCGGTATTGTTTGAGCGCGAAAGCCTGCGCCGGGATATTACGCCGCGCCGAGAAGCGCGGCAAGGCGCTACCTACGATGTTGCGCCAAGCATTACAAACAGTGGCAGAGGCACAGAAAGAGCTGGTGAGAGCAGAGGACAGGATTGCTTGATACCGGAAGTTGCGCCGACGCTTGATGGGCGCTCAGGCCGCAGCGGTGAACATTCCTTTGCCACCAGCGGCGGACTGATAGCTGCCGCCATTCCTTTGAAGGAGCCGATGTCGAAAAGCGATGCCGGAGCCGAAAAAAATAGTATCTGCGGCAAACGCGGCGATCCGATGTTCACGCTCAACGCCAGCAATCAGCATGGCGTGGCGCACACGCTGCGCGGCGGCGGTTTCGACGCCAGTGAGGATGGCACCGGCCGTGGCATTCCGCTGCTGGCTTTCGGCGGCGGCAATACCTCCGGCAGCATCGACGTGGCGGCGGGGCTTAACGCAAAATCAACGCAGCGGCAGGATTTTGACACGGAAACGCTGATTGCTTTCTCCGCCAAGGATTACGGCAACGGCGCGGCAGAAAACATCGCGCCGACGCTGCGCGCCATGACGCATGCCGGCAGCCATCAGAACGGCGGCGGGCAGCTGGCGGTCGCCATCCCGCTGCAGGAGGTGGGCAAGCGCACCGGCACATCTACCGACGATGCCAGCATCGGCTCCGGCATCGGCAATGACGGCGATGCCATGTTCACGCTACAGGCGGCGGCGCGGCACGGCGTGGCGTCCTTCAAGCCCGGCCAGTCGGCGGCGTCGCGCGGCATCGGCTATGAAGAGGACATCGCGCCGTCACTCGAAGCCGGTGGCGGCGGCAACAACAAGCCCGCGCTGATGCACGGCATGGCCGTGCGGCGCCTCACTCCCCGCGAGTGCGAACGGCTGCAGGGATTTCCGGATGATTACACGCTGGTGCCGTTCCGGGGCAAACCGGCCGCTGACGGCAACCGTTACAAGGCGCTGGGCAACAGCATGGCCGTGCCGGTGATGCGCTGGCTGGGCGAGAGAATTCAGGAAATCGACGGGCTGATTAAATGACCGGCAGGGTAATTTCCTTCCCGTCCTTCGTCTGGCCGAACAGCGCACCGCCGTCGTTGCCTTCGTCGTCCATCGACGGGAAAAGCAACGAGCCGTCGTCCAGCACCAGCACGGCGCTGGAGTGCATCCAGTCCATCGCCGCCGTTTCCTTGTCGGTGAGGTAGCGAACACCGACGATGGTGCGACCGAGCAGGTTCTCCTCGCCGAATTTGCTCCAGCGCAGTTTGTGTTCCGCTGCCTTGTCCGATTGATTGAGCGCCTTAGCACTTGCGGTTTTGGTCATGTTCTTCCTCCTCAAGGTTAAAGGTTATATTCAGTCGACATCGACGGGCTGGTTAAATGACTGGTAACATCAGCCTGCTTACGCACACTGGACAGGGTGTCGATGGCATCCATTATCTTCTCCAGCGCCCGCGATTGCCGTTCGCTGTAATCGCAGTCGCCGTCCATAGCCTTGTCGCGGAGGGTCTCGAGTTGTGTGAGCAGTTGTTCATCGGTAAGCATAATGTCTCCTTTCACGCTGCATAACTGATTTGCACAAAGATAATTTTATTGTCCGTGCGCCGCCGTGAGACATAGCAAAGCGCGTTGTGGTTTGCCTGCTCGGCGATGGCCTTCAGCACTTTCGCTGGCGTAACTTCTATAGTAATGCCCGCTCTCACATAAAGCGTTGCCTTATCGGCCTGCGCCTGCATGATTAAGTCTCTTGTCAGCAACACATCTTTTTCCGTAAATGTTGTAGGCTCCATTATCGTTACTCCTGTTTTAAATGATTCAGTCGACATCGAACCACTTCATGCAGGTGTCTAGCAGGTGGTCGTAATCGCCGGATTGCGCTTCCTTAAAGAACTCGTCAATCTCCGCCTTCGACAGTCCGGCCTTCTGCGCGGCGCGCTGGCAGAGGCCGAGGATGACGAAGGCGTTGCCGTCCCGGCCAACCAGCTGCACATGCACATCGGGATATTTTATTGTCATACGGGTTTCCTTCCGGCTTCGACCTGCCTTGCAAAAACACTGGCCGAGCCTTTGCAGTTGAAACATGGGGGAAGCATAGATTTCAGCTTCCATGAAAATACCCGCCATGCATCGTGCAGATAGATGACTTCGCAATCGCTTCTCGCCATGCCGACATAACGGGCGTAGGAGTAACCGGAAGGGTCGACATAAAGCGTGTCGCGCTCCGGCGCGGTGACTTCGACCACCTGACGAATCTCGCCTTTGAATCCGCCTTTGCCTTGCAGCCAGTCGCGGTCTTTAAGGAAGCTGGCGATGAAGTAATCATATTCCATCGCCGTCAGCTGCCTGGTTTCCGTAATCTCGGCCTCGTAGAAACTGGCGCTGCTGTCAAGCGCCGCCGCCTTGACATCGGCGATGCCGACCGGCTTGCGGGTAAAGCGCACTGAAACGGTATCGGGCATGGTCATTCTCCTGTTGCGTTGACGGGTTGACGCAGGACGCTTCTGCATATGGCCAGCACCGGCTCAGGAACGCTGGACAGGTCGATGAGATAAGGGCGGTCTTCATCGGTGACAGAGGATTGGTGAACGCTGTGGAAAGAATAATCGGGCGCGATGACGATGCACCGACCATCACTTAAAAACGCCTGCCAAGTGCGGGAACCTTGCGGGTCGTGCAATACGGCGTATAGCTTTTCATTGAGATTCATGTTGTGTCCTTTCGCTATTGACTGAGTCTGAATTCCAAATCCCCGCTGCTGGCGTCGCAGGTGTATGCGATGTCCTGCATCGCGTTGGCATCATCAAGGATAAAAACGCCGCCGATGCTCATGACGGCAACGCCATGCTTTTTCGATATCGCGGTTAGCTCCCGCACAAATTGTTCAAATCGTTGCTCTGTTGACATGCTATTTTCCTTTCCGCTGTTGGTTGGCATAAGCCATTCCGTCCCGGAAGGCGGCTTCGAGCGCATCCTGAAGGCACCATACCGACACCTCGTGAAAATCAAGGCTATCACTGTGACGTGTTTCCAAAGTCTCGATGCACAGCTTTTCCTTAGCAATCTGATGCAGGGTCGCTTCGATATGCTTATGGTCAGTGGGCTTCATAAAGCGTTCCTTGTCTTGAGTAATTGCTGTCGGCGTATTCGCCTTCGTTGAATGTCATGTCGCAGATATCTCTGAGCTTATGCGCCAGATGTTCAATGCTGCCGACATCCGCCCAGTTAACCGTGGCGGCGTCGGTGAAAAAATCCCGGTCACCGGCTTCGCTCAGGCGTTTCAGCATGGCTTTGATGCCGGTGACATGGTCGGCGTAAATTCGTGTCGCTTGCTGCTGGTTTTTCATGGCTGTCTCCTTATCTTGCAAGGCGGTGCATATAGAGCGTGGCATCGTAAAGTGCCTTCGCGTTCACTAGCATCGGCTCGATGTCGGTCAGGCAGCCGATAGCCATATTCTGGTCTTTGGTTTTCGCCGCTTCATCGGCTTCCATCACCGCCTGCAGGGCGTTTTCCAGCAGGCTTTTGATGCAGGCGATATTGGTGGTTACCACCTGCTTGCGCGTATCGTTGTGAAATCCTTCGCTCATAAAATGCTCCTTGGTTGTTATGCCGTCCTTACAGCTTCATTTACGCTCTTTTGGGGAGCTTAATCAACCGAAAAAATGACTATTTTGCATTATATATCAATATATTAAGGCGACTATTAACTTGACTCGAAGTGTGTCCGGATTATGGCCATTCCGAGCGTTCCCGGCACAGGCATTCCATGACCATTACCATTCTGCAGGGCGATTGCCTGGAGGTGCTCGGCGCCTTGCCGGAAGGCTCGGCGCATTGCTGTGTCACCAGCCCGCCATACTGGGGCTTGCGCGATTACGGCGTGGATGGTCAGATCGGGCGCGAGGAAACGCCGGAAGCCTATGTCGAGACGATGGTGTCGGTATTCCGCGCCGTGCGCCGCGTATTGCGCGATGATGGTACGCTGTGGCTCAATCTCGGCGATTCTTACGCCGGAAGCGGCAAAGGCGGCCAATCGGAAGAGAAGCGCAGCAAGAACTGGCAACCGGCCTATTCCAACAAAGGGCTTGTTCCTGCGGGATTGAAGCCGAAAGACCTGGTGGGCATTCCGTGGATGGTGGCATTCGCGCTGCGCGCCGATGGCTGGTACCTGCGCAGCGAAATCATCTGGCATAAACCCAATGCCATGCCGGAGAGCGTCGAAGACAGGCCGACCACGGCGCACGAGCGCATTTTCCTGCTCAGTAAAGAGCCAAAATATTACTACGACCATATCATTATTAAAGAAGATGCACTCGAAGGGGATGGACGGCTGCCTGGCATCGTGAGGGATAGGGTTTTCGATTACGATTCCAAGCTGCGCGTGACACGGCCAAGTAAAAGGCGCGGCGAATTCGCAGGAAAAACGCAGGCGCTCCCCGGCAGGGAGGCGTTCCGCGCCGTGGTCGAGAAGCGCAATAAGCGCACGGTGTGGGAAGTGCCGTTTCAGCCATTCACCGGCGCGCATTTCGCGGCCTATCCGCCGAAACTGATCGAGCCGTGCGTGTTGGCGGGCTGTCCGCAGGGCGGCGCGGTGCTCGATCCCTTCTTCGGCGCGGGCACCACCGGCCTGGTCGCCGACCGGCTGCAGCGGAACTGCACCGGCATCGAAATCAACCCCGAATATATCGATATCGCGGCGGAGAGAATCAAGGAGGAAGGCGGCATGTTCACCGACATACGCACACCCTCGTCGCCGCAGGTAAAGGAACATGCGCAACGGTCATGAACAGGTAACCGTGAACCATTTTTTAATCCAACCAGGAGAACATCTATGAGCAAAGACAACACCATCACTTTAGGCGGACGGGAATTCCCGATCGCACCGCTGACTTTGGGGCAGATGAAGCAGGCAGGCCCGGCCTTCACGCGTATCGGCATCGATACGCCGGAAGGCGTGAGCGCGCAGACCACGCTTCTTTATCTGGCCATGCACAATGCCGATCCTAAAATTACGCCTGCGGATGTTGACGCCATTCTCGGCGTTACTTTTCCGGAACTGAAAATAGCCGTGGAAAAAGTGGCGATACTGATGGGCGTTGAGACGCGGGCTGTCGAGCCGGGGGAAGCGCTGCCGGCACAGCCGGCAGCCTCAGCAACCTCGACTGGGTCGAAATCTACGGCTGCCTGATGACGGCGTGCGGCTATACGCCCGCCGAAATCGATGCGCTGCCTTTTCCTGCTTATCTTGATCTCCTCGCATACTGGCGCCGAAACCCGCCCGCGCACATGCTGCTGAAGTGGTTCGTCGGCTACAAGGCTTGAAACTATGCCTTGTTTTTTTCATCGGCGGCGCACTGATAACCAGCGGCAAACGCTTCTGCCATGCTGTTCACGCCAACGGCTTTCACGAACAAGAGATACCCCATCCCTGCTACCGACAGTGACATGATCCTGTTTTCGTCCTCAAAGACAAAGCCAAGGCGCTTGCACTCGTCCAGTCCGCCCAGCTCTTGTATCAGGGCTTCGAGGGGTCGATGCGTCTCTATATCGAATACG
This sequence comes from Pseudomonadota bacterium, assembly GCA_028873525.1. Lineage (GTDB taxonomy): Bacteria > Pseudomonadota > Alphaproteobacteria > Rickettsiales > SXRF01 > JABDCD01. The sequence goes on along the minus strand of JAGWIM010000032.1, from coordinate 4,010 downwards.
TTATTTGACATGCCGCGTTTATAAGGGGTTTCAGCGCCATCGGCAAACAGATTCTGAGAGATTCATAGCCCATGTCCTCTAATATTGCCGTAAGCATAAGCGCTGACGTAACGAGCCTCACGGCTCAACTTGCCGTCGCCAAAGCCAATTTATCGTCGACCACGGCGGAATTGCGCAATATGGCGGCGCAAATGCGCGATGCCGGATCCTCCGCTTCCGACAATTTGAAAGCGGGACTGCAGCAGGCGGCAGCGGCCACAGCTTCGGCGCAAGGCAGCGTTTCAAGCCTCCGTGCCCAAATTCAGGCTGCAAAACCGCCGCTGGACGAACTATCTAATGGCTATGAGCACCAATCCCAAATCATCCGCGAAAAACTGATCCTCGCCCATGAAGGGCTGATGGGTAATTATAAGCGCATGGTCGGATCGATTGTGGTGCTGTCCGAACGCACCGGTGGTCTCGGCGGCGCTCTTGGTACGCTGATCACGCCGACGACGCTCGTCGCTGCCGCCGTTGTAGTCGTAGCCGGTGCTTTCATTAAAGCAGTGGCCGCTGGCGAGCGGATGGCTGAATCCTTTGGCGAAATCAAGGCGGCTATGGATGCGACCGGCGCCGGCTTCGGTGTCAGCAAAGACCAGATCGCTTCCTATATCGATAATCTCCGCCAGCTGCACGGCGTGAACACCGAGACCGCCACCGATATGGTGGAGATGTTCGCGCGGCAGCGCGAAATCGGCACCAGTTCCTACGTTGCGCTCGGCCAGGCCGCCGCCGGCTATGCGCGCGTCACCGGCAGCGATGTGCCGAAAGCCGCTAAGGAGTTGGCTTCGGCGCTGGATGGCGGCTATAACAGCATTTCCAAGCTCGATCAGCAGTTCCCCTTTCTTTCGACCGCGCAGGCGCAGGCGATTCATGATTTTGAAGCCAGCGGGCAGAAAGCGCAGGCGATGGGTGTCGCTATCAGCGCCCTGCAGGCAAAGTTCGGGCCGCTGGTAGGCGACGGCCTGACGCCGCTGCAGATCGGCACGAACGAACTTAAAGATTCCTGGCAGGGCTTGACCAAAGCCATCGGCGAAAGCACCTGGCTTAAGAATTTCACCACCGGTCTCGCGGTGGTAGAGCTTGGCCTGGCCAAATTAATTAGCCTGCTGCATGGCGCCAGGCAGGGCGTTCAAGAATTTAATGCCAGCAGCGCTTCTGTTGGCGGCGCTGCCGGCGCTACAGTCGCCAATATTCCTTCAGCCGGTACGCCGAACGTAAGTGCGCAAAATGAGCAGCTGCGCATCCTGCGCGAAATTCAGGACGAGAATCTAAAGCTGAAAGCCGATGACGCCGAGCGCGGGCGCATCAAGCAGGAACTGGCGCGCGATGAAGAGGCTCTAAAGAGCGCCACGGGCGGCGAAGCCTCGATCATTCAGGACAATATCGCTCTGCTGCAGCGCCAGCAGCGCCAGCTCAATAATCGCGTCGGCTCCGGCCAGATCCAGGACTTGCGCGACGAGCTTGAGCAGGAACTGGTGCAGCGCAAGCTGGTCGGCGACCAGGAAAAGCAATACGAATTGCAATTCTGGCAGGAGCATCTGGGCGAGGTGCAGGCCGGATCGAAGGCGGAAATCCAAATCCGCAAGCAGATCGCAGCCGACCAGCACGAAATCAATACCAAGGCGCTTTCCGACGAATGGCAGAATTTTTCTGAAAATATGCGCCTCAAGATCGAGGCGTCGAAAAGCAATATCGCCCAGCAGATCGCGCTGGCCGAGCAATGGGTTCAAAAAGGCCAGTCGCTTTACGGCGACGACATCAAGAATTACAAAACCGCGCTCGATGAAAAGACGCGCCTGCTGCAACAGCAGATTCAGGATGACCGCAAAATCCGCGAGATTGCGCTACAAAGCCGGGCGGAAATCGCCAAGATTGATCTCGCGGGAGCGCCTGCGCCGAAAGGAAAGAAAGGCGGAAGCCTTATCGACGGTTTGTTCGGCGATATAAACGGCGATGAAGCCAAGTCGGAACTCGATCGCCGCATGGATGTCTTAAAGGCGGAATTTCAGGCCAAGCAGGCCGAATTCAACGACATCATCAACGACGGCAACAGCACGCCGGTTCAAATCGCCGAAGCGCAGGCCAAGCTGGCGGCGGCCACCGAGCAATACGCCGTCAATGCCACCAATCTCAATAAACAGGCGGCGCAGCAGGTCACGCAGGCCTGGGAAAACGCCTTTGCGCCTATCGAGCACGCCTTTGATTCTTCTATCCAAGGCATGCTGCAGGGAACGCAAACCCTGCAGGCGGGAATGCAGAAACTGGCGCAATCGATCGTGCTGAGTTTTACGCAGTCCAGCATCAAGCAGGCATTCGGCTGGTTATCCAAGCAGCTGTCTTCCTTAAGTGCGCCGGTGTTCGGCCAGGCCGGTATTCCCGGCGTTGGCTCGGCGCTGGGCATCGGTCAAGGCGCTGGCAGGCAAGTGGCGCAGACCAGCGCGCTTACCGCAAACACGACCGCTATAACGTCGCTCACCGCTGCGCTTACCGGCCATGGCGCGGTTGTTACCGCCAACACCACGGCCACCACGGCGGGTACGGCGGCGACGACCGGCAATACGGCTTCGCAGACCACGAACGTTGTCAGTAATACGGTGCAAACCGATGCCAACACCGCCGCCGTTTCAGCAAATACGGCAGCGGTATCGTCGGAATCGGCAGCTTCCGGTGGCCGCGGGCTATTCAGCAGTGTGCTTAGTTTTCTGCCTGCCTTCGATGTCGGCAGCAATAACGTTCCGCGCGATATGGTGGCGCAAATCCACCAGGGCGAAATGATTGTGCCCGCCGCGCACGCAGCGGATATTCGTTCCGGCCAGTCTATGCTGGGCGGCAACCGGAGCATGGCATTGCCCGATGGTGCCGCTGAGAATATGCGCATGGCGGGATCGGACGAGCCACCCGGCTCCGTGGGCGGCAACACTTACAATTCCCGCTCAGGCGACGTTAATCTGCATTATTCTCCGTCGATCAACGCCCATAGCAATGTCGATCTTGCCACCGTTCTTTCACAACAGGGGTCGGCCATGCACCGCTGGCTTGCCAATCAGATGCGCAATGGATCGCTCAAGACGCAGCATTAACGGGGCCTTGATTTTTGGAGCGTTTTCAGTCATATTATCTGTGGAAGCCCCGGATGATCTTCCCACGCCGCAAGGGGTGCTCAGACGCCGGGGTATTTTTTTGTCCGCAGCATACCGACACAATTTTCGTCGTTTTTCAATCTTAAATGCGGGCGGACGTAAAACATGGCTCTCATCAAATGCGCCGGTTTCGATTATCTTACGCCGCTGGCTCCCGCATCGGCACTGGCCAGTCTCGGATTCACCAATGCCACCATGCTGCCGGGACAAGGACGCGCCGGTGGCGGCGCCGCTAAGTTGGGGCAAATCAACCTGCCGGCACGGCTCGGTACATTTTATTGCGGCTTCGCGCTCGGCAATCCGTCCGGCGTTACGATTAACTTCAATGATTCGACCGAAGGCACAAATTTTTCCTTAAGTTTCAGTTCGGCGGGCGCGATCACCTGCACGCCCGCATCGGGAGCCGCCGTGTCATCGCCGCCGATGGCCGTCATTCCCGGCGCGGTCTGGCAGTATATCGAAGTATACGGTGTGATTGCCGCCACCGGTGGCGCTGTGACCGTGCGGGTGAATGAAACGGTCGTCTTGTCGGTGGTTTCGGCTGATACGTCTTACCGCGGCTCGACCGGCGTTGATCAAATCAGCTTTAGTTACAATGTTGTGGTCGATGATTTTTACATCTGCGACAACAGCGGCGCATCCTTAAATAATTTTCTCGGCAATACCCGCGTACCGGCGCAATTCCCTAACGGTGCCGGATCGTCAACGCAATGGACGCCGACCGGGTCGGCTTCCTTCAACTGGCAGCTGGCCAGCAACCCGTACATGGATGATAGCTCGTATGTGTCCTGCGGTACGCCAGGCGATATTGACCTATATACGCTATCG
>JAGWIM010000031.1 GCA_028873525.1 Pseudomonadota bacterium | reverse complement strand
AGGTTTTTGTAATCCGCTTGGCTGACGAAAGGATTGAAGCCGCCCGGGCACTGCGCTTCCGGGCCGTCCACGTCGGCGGTAAACACGGGTGGGCAGATCGCCCAGGTGTCCTCCGGGTCAACCACCGCTCCGGGATTGACGATGGCCTGAAAGGGAAACACCATATTGCTCAGGTCGTTGAAAAATCCCACGAACTGCGAGGTGACGGCTATCCACATGGCGACAATGGCGAAGCTGATGACAATCTGCACCGAGTAGGACGTCATGTAGCGCAACCAGCTTTCAAACAGGTGATAGGTCGACTGGAACAGCATGAAGCTGAGAAACAGCGGGCTGAGTGAAATCAGGAAAGCGATGGCGCTGATGCCCAGCAGGAAGCTCGACAGGGTGCGCGCCAGCGTCATCAGCGTCGTCATCAGCCAGAAGAGGGCGAGGGCGAAAATGGGCGGGTAAACAATGCCCATCACCGTGAAAAGACCGATGAGCTTGGCGTTGGCGTTGGCGACGACGCCGATGACCGCCTGGTAGATGAATCCGTCGAGCGTGGCGTAAATCGGCATGATGTTGTTCGCCGTTTCGCCGATGCCGGGCATGATGGAGTTGACAGCCCAGGCGGCGCCGTTGCCGATGACGCCCAGGAAGAACTGAAAGGCCAGGCCGATGCCCCAGGCCGATTGCGAGGCGAACATCCAGACGCCGGCGATTTTGAGCAGCCGCATCAGGATTTCTCCGGCGCGAAGCTGCGCCGTGCCCATCAGCACCTGTACGCCGAACACCGCGATGTAGAGCGATAACAACGCCGCCAGCGTGCCTGACGCCGCATACTGGATGCCGCAATAGGTTTTGCCCAGCACGTCGTTCAGGATGCCGACATAGGCGCAGACGACCCAGCTGAAGATGTGCTGGATGCCGGTGAACTGGCAGGCGCCGGCGTGCGTGCTGGCATCGGCGTAGTAAAGCTCGCCGCCGGCGACGGTGCCGTTGCTGTTGCAGGAAAGCTGGACGTACTGCGCCTCGGCGGTCGCCGGCAGGAGCACCAGGCTCAATGTCGTGACCGCGATCAGCATATAGGGCTTCAGTTTCAGCATGGCGCAATATTTTTAACCGCTGGTTGTGGCTCCCCCGGTGAGGCTTTTGCTGTCGCCGGAGAGGACGGCATACAACGGCAGAGTGGCAGTATCCGCCCGCAGCGCGATGTTGTCGCCGCCCTGCCTGACCAGGAAATCGCCCTTCCGGCGATCCATGCGTGAAAGCAGGCTGATGCCGTCTTCGTTCAGGCCCAGACGCGGCGTGCTGTAATCGTTTTCCAGTTCGCCCGGCACATAAAGATGGGTGGCGCAGTTGCGCATGACGATGTCGAAGGTCTGCGCGTCCAGGGCATTCATCGGTTTTTCCGTGGCAAAAATCACCAGGGCGTTGTGTTCCTTCAGCATCTCCATCAGGCTTTCCAGCCGTGGCGCGAAAAAGTCATTTTCGATCAGGTCCCATGCCTCGTGCAGCACGATAATCGTGGGCTTGCCATCGAACGCGGCGATGATGCGTTGCATCAGGCAGGCGAATACCGGAACGACGCTCTCCGGCCGATCCATCAGGAACGTCAGGTCAAAGCCGTGCAGCGGGCGGCGCATGTCGATGGCGTCGTCCGTCCCGTCGATCAGTCCGGCCAGCCTGCCGCCGCCGTGCCAGACTGAGAGCGCCTGTGCCAGTTCGGAGTCGGTTTCGGCGAGGCGGGCGGCGAGGGCGGGCAGGTTTTTTTCCGCACCGGCGTAGACCTGTGCGATGGCTTCCTGCAGGAGGGTTTTCTGCCCGTCTCCCAGCGGCGCTCCGGAAGGCAGCAGTGCCGCGCACCAGGCCAGCAGGAACGCGCGGTGGCGCGGCGTGTCCTCCAGCGCGAACGGATTAACGCGCAATGCGCCAGCGCCGCGATACTCGCCGCCCAGCTTGTCCATGAACAACTGCGCTGAGCCATTGCAGTCGAACAGATAGAGGCGTCCGTCGTACTGCCGCGCTTCGGCCAGCAGGAAATTGAGCAGCGCGCCGCCGGCCCGGTCGTGGAAGGTATTGAAATCCAGCAGCGCCGTGTGGCCGTTGTCGTGGTGGTGGAAGTTGAAAAAACAGGGCGCGCCGGTCATGGCCGGCAGCAGCGTCAGGGCGCCTCCCCAGTGGTTGCCGTTTTCGCTGCCGGTGGGAAAGCGGTTGAGGCGGCAGAAACCGCCAATGCTCGCCGTGGCAATGGCGTCGCGGCGGCGCAGAAACTCGAAATTGCCCGGCAATTGCGCCCAGAAACATTCTTCGAGCCTGACATCCTCGCGAACGGTGACCAGCCCCAGGTCGGCAAAGGCGGCCTGTGTGCCGGCGACGTCGACGTCCAGGAGCTTATAGTCGTCGTTAATGATCATCAGGCTGGTCTGTTGCTCGCCGAAATCGGTAGGGTTGCCGCGGTCGGCGCGCAGCATGTCGTCGATGCCGCAGGCGCGGATGGCGCCGTCGTCGCCGCTCAGGGTGAACAGATGCTTCTGTTCCTGGTAGGGACGCAGCGCCTTCGCGGCCGGGATAAAATGAAAAGCCTGGCTGACGATGAATTCCACCGGCGTTTGCAGCAGGCGATCGACGGCGGCGGGCAGCATCTCGCGGTACTGCTTGAGGGTGATCATGGCGGCGAAGCGGCGTCTGCCTTCGGCGCTTTTCGCTTCCAGCGCGTTGAAGCCGAAGGTCAGCGCATGGCTGGGCAGAGCGGCGCCGAGGTCGGCGGCGGGCAGGGGGCGTGGATCGCCGCTCAAATTGATCAGATGCCCGAGGAATTCCATCGGCCTGGAATGAACGACGGCGCGGCCGCCGTCAATGCGCTCCTCCAGCGACAGCAGATGCGCGTCATAATGTTGCCGCAGCGCATTCAGCATGTCGGCCGTGATGGCGGAAAGCCGGAGGTGCGCGTCGTCGAGATAAGCGTTGCGGTGGCGGCGGTTGCGCTTGGGCAGGAACACGCGCGGCAGCATTTTCTTGTCGAGCATCCGGGCGGGCTGCCCCTCGTGCAGCAGGGTGAGGTAGATGTCGTTGCGGTACTGGCATGGCCAGTGGTGAAGACGATCCCACTGCTGGTGCAGCGTGGCGGCCAAGCCCGCCTTGAACTGTGGCCGATGGCGGATGGGAATGCGCCGCCGCACGGTATGCAGCCACAGCGCCAGCCGGTCGTCGCCGACATGGCGGGCGATGGCGGAGCGCAGGGCGCTGCGCACGCTCTCGCCGCCGCTTTCGTAGTCGCGTCCGTCTTTGCCGCCGCCGATGCGGATGGTCTGCATCAGCTCGCCGTTTTTGGTCAGCAGCGTTTCCGCGTTGAAATGGCAATGGTAGGGAATGAAATCATGCAGCGGCGCGCGCGTCTCCGGCGGCGGCGCGGCCTTGTCCGGATCATCGGTTTTCTTCTTCGTGAAAAGCAGCATGTCGCCTGGCATCCTAACAGTCGCGGTTTAAGAAAACATAAACACCGTCATTGCGAGGAATGGCCGTTTCGTCATCACCCGAATCGCGCGGCGGTTCCAGGGGCATGACGGGATTAAAGACGGATTGCCCCGCTCCTCGCAACGACGGAGCAATTTCATTATACCAGAAGATTGTGACAGTTTTTTGACAGCGCGAGGCCAGGCCGGCGGAAAAATACCGCTTTAACGCCCTGCGCCGCCGGGCCGCGTCCCATATTGCCGCAGATCGTCTGGACGATAAAGCACAGCATCGCGCCCGTGGGCGTATTGATGCCGCTTGGAACCGTGCATAAGCGCAGGGGCCGGCGGCCGGCAGGATGATGCGACGCATTGTCCTTTCCAGTCTTCTCCGGAACGGGGCTGTATCAGCGCTCATAACTAACGGTATGGCATCAGATTATAACCGTTTTTTGACGACGGCGTAATTTCCTCAACACGGTTATACCAGAGCATTTCTGATTTAATGCCTCAGGCAGGCAAGCCACTGCTTCTGAAGGTGAATAAGGAACAAGCCGAACATGCCCCGCACATATCCATACCGCGTCCCTGGCGCTTCCGATCAATCCCGATTGTGACAAGAAATGACGGTTGCAGTTTGTGCTGTTAGCCGTTATAGCGGACTGGCTTTGATAGCGGTGCCATTCCCTGTCCCCTCCCCCGCGTGCGGGTGAAGGGAATGAAGCGCAAAGATTGCCTTCACCCGGTTTTCTAAGTTTCGGCTCGCGCCTCAACGTGGAAAACCTCCCTCTTTGCGCACGCGGGAGAGGGGCAAGAAAGGAATTTATACATGTCCAATGCCATCGAAAAAAAACTGGTCGAGATGAATATAACGCTTCCGGCATCGGTGATGCCGGCGGCCAATTACGTACCCTACGCCATCACCGGCAATCTGGTGTTCATTTCCGGGCAATTGCCGATGAAAGACGGCGCGCCGCAGGACATCGGCAAGGTGGGACGCGAATTTACCGTCGAGCAGGCGCAGGGCACGGCGAAGCTCTGCGGCGTCAATATTCTCTCACACCTGAAAGCGGCGTGCGGCGGTGATTTAAGCCGCGTGAAAAAATGCGTGCGTCTCGGCGTGTTCGTCAATTCGACCGAAACATTTACCGACCAGCCCAAGGTCGCCAACGGCGTCTCCGACATGATGGTGGCGATTTTCGGCGAGGCGGGAAAACACTCGCGCTTCGCGGTGGGCGTCAGCCAGCTGCCGCTGGGCGTGGCGGTCGAGGTGGATGCGACGTTTGAAATGACTAGCTTTTCTTAGCGAGGTACGAGCCTAGACACGTTGCCATCCCGGCAATGCGAACCCCGTACGGTGTTGCGGAGGAACATGATCCGGGATCTCGCGCCACATACCGCAATGCCTTTGACAGCACCCCCCTCCCTAGCCCTCCCCCGTCAAGGGGGAGGGAATATTGGTTTCGAAAACGGCTTCCGTTTTCTGTTTAACCTCCTCCACGCTCACGCCCGGCGCGGTTTCAATCAGCTTCAGCGCGGGGTCGATGGTGAAGACGCCCAGCTCGGTAATGACGGTGTGCACGACGCGCGTGCCGGTCAGCGGCAGGGAGCATTGCTTCACCAGCTTGGCGGCGCCGTCCCTGGCGTTATGCTCCATCAGCACGACGACGCGCTTGACGCCCGCCACTAAATCCATGGCGCCACCCATGCCCTTGACCATCTTGCCCGGCACCATCCAGTTGGCGAGGTCGCCTTTTTCCGACACCTGCAACGCGCCCAATATGGCCAGGTCGATATGCCCGCCGCGAATCATGGCGAAGCTCGTGGCGCTGTCGAAATAGGAGCTGTCGGGCAGGGCGGTGATGGTCTGCTTGCCGGCGTTGATGAGGTCGGCATCGACGTTATCTTTGGTGGGAAATGGCCCCATGCCGAGCATCCCGTTTTCGCTCTGCAATGTGATATGCACGTCCTTCGGAATATAATTGGCAACCATGGTAGGGATGCCGATGCCGAGATTGACGTAATAGCCATCCTCCAACTCGGCGGCGGCACGGCGGCACATGTCTTCACGGGACCAGGTCATTGTGGCCTCCCGCCCGGGTTTTCCTGCGTCGTGGCGAATTCAATCCGCTTCTCAAAACGATCGCCTTTGAAGATGCGCTGGACGAAAATGCCGGGCGTGTGGATGTCGTTGGCGTCGAGCTGGCCGGGTTCTACCAATTCCTCCACCTCGGCGACGGTGATTTTTCCGGCGGTGGCCATCGGCACGTTGAAGTTGCGCGCCGTTTTGCGGTAAATCAGATTGCCTGCCGTGTCGCCTTTCCATGCCTTGACGATGGAAAGATCGGCCTTGAGTCCGGTTTCCATGACGTAATGCGCACCACCGAATTCGCGCGTCTCCTTGCCTTTGGCGATGACGGTGCCGTAGCCGGTCTTGGTGTAAAACGCCGGAATGCCGGCGCCGCCGGCGCGGATGCGCTCGGCCAGTGTTCCTTGCGGATTAAATTCGACTTCGAGTTCTCCGGCCAAAAATTGTTTCTCGAAAGTTTTATTTTCGCCGACATAGCTTGCCACCATTTTTTTTATCTGCCGCGTGTGCAGAAGGATGCCGCTGCCGAAGTCGTCCACCCCGCAGTTATTGGCGATCCAGACGAGATTTTTCACGCCGGCGTCGCGGATGGCGGTGATGCAATGCTCGGGGATGCCGCACAGGCCGAAGCCGCCGGCCATGACGGCCATGCCGTCGAAGAGCAGTCCGCCCAAAGCATCGGAAGCATTTTTATACAGTTTTTTCATAATATTGGATCATACCCGCGGAGATGGATGCAAATAGATTAAAATTCACATCGAATACAGGCTAAATGCAATCCATTAATTTTCGATGAATTTTTAAATATATTAATGCAGAATTTGTATAAATTAACCAAAAATTTACTACAATTGTGTTTTAATTAAGTCAGCGCGAAGACTAAGGTGTTAAAAAACGCCAATATGCCTTTGCAATAATGTCTTGAGGTGTTATGGTTATGGCAGCTACCGTGAAACTGGCATATCGCTACGATGGTGTCCCCATGATGAATATGACGGCGATGGACGTGAAGCGACTGACCGAAGAGCCTTCCGGTGAGGTTCGCAGCGTGCTTGCCGCCAAGCTGGCCACGGATTACCGCGATGGTCATTTCACCGCCAGCGAAGCTGCCATCGCCGTCGACATCTTCCGTATTCTTATTCAGGATACTGAGCGCCGCGTGCGCCGGGCGCTGTCGGAGCAATTGGCGCATTGCCCGCACGTGCCGCGTGACGTCATCCTGAAACTGGCGAGCGATGAGCCGGACGTGGCGGTGCACGTGCTCGAATATTCCAGCGTGCTCACCGAGGATGATTTGATCTCCATCGTCGCCAGCACGCAGGAAATGATGAAGCTGCGCGCCATTGCGCGCCGTGATGCGGTGCCGGAAGCGCTGTCCGGCCGCCTGCTCGCCACGCGCAACGAATCAGTGCTCAAGGACCTGTTCCGCAACAAGGGCGCCGCGCTCGATGCGAACCATCTGTTGCAGGCATGGGATGCCGTGGCTGGAAATGCGTCGCTGCTGGAAGTGCTGGTGCAGCGCGGCGGGCTGCCGCTGTCCGTTGCCGAGAAAATGGTGGCCGCCGTTTCCGACGAACTTAAGCAGCATGTCATCCGCCAATATAAGCTGAGTCCCATGCTGGTGCACAAGGCTGCCGGCGACGTGCGCGAATGGGAGGTGCTTGGCGTCATGCCGACGCAGGGTGAAGTGATTGCCCGGGACGACGAGCAGGTGGAGGATCTGGTTGACGGGTTGCATATGAACGGCCGGTTGACGCATTCGTTGCTGATGCGCGCCCTGTGCGTCGGCAACGTCGGCATGTTCGAGGCCGGCATCGCCAAGCTGGCCGGTGTGCCGCGCGTCAACGCCCGCATTCTGCTGAATGATCCCGGTGGCCTCGGCTTCGAGGCGATTTACCGGGCGGCCACCATGCCCGAAGGCTTCTTCGAGGCGGTGCGGATGTTGTTGAGGATCAGCCTGGAAGAAACCGATTATGGCCGCCAGCGCCGCGCCGATTTCCGCCAGCGCATCATCGACCGCATCTATATGGGCAATTATCACCGTACCATCGAAAATATGCAGTACCTGATGTCTGTTATCGGAGGGAAAATCCTTGCCACAGCTAATGCCCACTGACCGCATGCCGGTATCGCTGGCGCTGACGCCGGAAGATGTCCGGCGGCTGCTGCACGACGCGACGGCGGCAACGCGCGTCGAAATGACCGACCGCATCGCCGGCGCCTATGGCAACAGCCAGCTTTCCGACCAGGAGACCCTGGTCGCCGAGCAGATTTTCCGCCTGCTGCTGCGCGATACCGAGTTACGCGTGCGCGTGGCGCTGTCGCAGCACATCAAAAACAGCAGCCACATCCCGCGCGACATCGTGGTGTCGCTGGCGCGCGATGTCGAGGAAGTGTCGCTGCCGGTGTTGCAGTTTTCCGAAGTGCTGACCGACGCCGACTTGATGGAGCTGCTGCGAAACACTCAGGAAATCTCACGCTACCTGGCGGTATCGAAGCGATTGCAGTTGTCCGAGGCGGTGTCCGAGACGCTGCTGGAAAAAAATAACGATCAGGTGGTGGCCTTGCTGGTGGATAACAAGGGCGCGCGTATTTCCGATAGCGGCTACCAGAAAATCGTCGCGGCGCACGCCGGCAACAAAGCCATCATGCAGGCGATCGGTCTGCATCCGCGTCTTCCGGCGGCGGCGGCGGAGAAACTGGTGCATATCGTGTCCTCATCGCTGGCCGTCACCCTCAAGGCGAAGTACAACCTGACGACCGAGCATATAGAGAAGGAAGTCGAAAAAACCCGTGAAAGCGAGACGCTGAGCCTGATCCGCCACGCGCAATCGCAGGCCGACATCGACAAGCTGATTGCCCAGATGGCCGGGTTCGACCGGCTGACGCCGTCGATTATCCTGAGTGCGCTGTGTCAGGGCAATTTCGCCTTTTTTGAAACCAGCCTGGCCAGATTGTCCAATATCCCGGTCGCCAATGCGCGCGCGCTGATTACCGACAAGGGAGATCTGGGCTTCCGTGCCGTCTACAACAAATCCGGCCTGCCCGACGCCATGTTTCCGGCGGTCAGACTGCTGCTGCACGTGGTGCACGAGCTTGACGGCGCCGATGAAAAGCCCGGCACTCCACGTTATGCCAACAGCATCGTCGAGCGCATCCTGCAATATGCTGAGGAAGCGCCGGTCGAGAATCTGTCGTATATCATCGCGCTGGTCAGGCGCGTGGTGCAATAATGTTATCCGTTTGACTTCGCCGTAAATCCTGTTTATTTTCCGGTTGAAGCCGGGAGGCTTTGGGGCGTGACAGCCTCCCCGGTCTTGGTGTGGTGTGACCGTTATTCGCGTTCCTCGACCGGTCGTGGAGGCAGTGGCGCGCGTCCGGGGTGAAAGCCTGAGGGCTGTTGCGAACCTCAGACTTGGGGTTTTCTTAACTTCCGGCACCAGCGGGGGGATGGATGACACCTGAAGAAATTAGAAAATAATGATTTATCCGGAAATTGTTAACTGCTTGACTGATAACGGATAACCGGCATGTCCACCAAAATCGCCTGCGTCGCCGACGATTCGCCCAAAGCGCAAGCCGCGCTCAGGGAGTTGCGCCGGCATCATGACGTGGTGGCGCCGACGCGGCGGAGGAGCGGCGCCGAGGTTATCGTCGTCCTCGGCGGCGACGGCTTCATGCTGCAGACGCTGCATACCCATATGAAAATGAAAATGCCGTTTTACGGCATCAATTGCGGCACCGTCGGTTTCCTGATGAACCAGTACCTGCTTGACGGTCTGGCCGAGCGTATCGCCAGCGCCCGCGCCGCCACGCTCTACCCCCTTCATATGTATGCCAGGCGCGCCAGCGGCAAGGAGATCCAGGCGCTGGCGTTCAACGAGGTATCGTTGTTCCGCCAGGGGCGGCAGGCCGCCAAGATTCGCGTCTCCATCGACCACGTCGTGCGCCTTAAGGAATTGACCTGCGACGGCGTGCTGGTGGCGACGCCCGCCGGCAGCACCGCCTATAATTTCTCGGCCGGCGGGCCGATTATACCGCTGGGGGCATCGGTTATCGCGCTTACGCCGCTGGTGCCGTTCCGTCCGCGGCGCTGGCGCGGCGCGCTGCTTGACCATAAGTCCTGCGTCAACTTCACTATCCATGAGCCGAAAAAGCGTCCGGTCAACGCGGTGGCCGATTTCACCGAGATCGACGACGTGGCCGAGGTCGTCATCAGCGAGCAGCGCAAATCCGGCGTTACCCTGCTCTTCGACCCCGAGCACAATCTCGAGGAACGGATTATCAAGGAACAGTTTTCATATTAGGGCATGGTTGATTTGGTCCCGCCGTCGTATTGAGAACGCCTCCGCACGGCCGCCTTTTCCCCGCCTGCCTTGTTATTCTTCATTTGACAGGGGCGTTTTTCTTTGTATAGTGCGCCTCCTCCCTGGAAAACAGTAAGGACGCATTGTGACGAAACGCACCAACGCCAAATACAAAATCAGCCGCCGCCTGGGCGCCAGCCTGTGGGGCAACGCCAAGGATCCGTTTAACAAGCGCGGCTATGCCCCCGGCCAGCACGGCGCCGGCGCCAAACGCAAGAAAACCTCGGACTATGGCACGCAGCTTCGTGAAAAGCAGAAGCTCAAGGGTTATTACGGCAACATCACCGAGCGTCAGTTCCGCAAGATTTACCACGAAGCCGCCCGCCGCCGCGGCGATACCGGCGAAAATCTCATCGGCATCCTTGAAAGCCGTCTGGATACAGTGGTTTACCGCATGGGCGTGGTTGCCACGCCGTTCGCCGCCCGCCAGTTCGTCAATCACGGCCATGTGCGCGTCAACGGCAAGAAGGTCAATATCGCCAGCTACCAGGTGGAAGAGGGCGATCTCATCGAAATAAAAGAAAAATCACGCCAGATGGCAACCGTTCTGGAGCTGATACAGAACCCGGAACGCACCGTGCCCGAGCATATCGAGTTCGACAGCGGGGCGCTGAAAGCCAAGTTTCTTCGCGTCCCCAAACTCGCCGAAGTGCCATACCCCACGGTGATGCAGCCAAACTTCGTCATCGAGTTTTACTCGCGCTGATCCTTAACCCCGCACATGCTGCGGGTGCGGGGTCTGGTTCATTTTGTAATCCTATTTTTTGTCATTCCTGCGAGAGCAGGAATCTTATTTTCTGTAATCTCCCCACCCGTTTTCCGCCGATTTTCCGGCATTATTTTCGATTTATTTCCTATTTTCCCCAAATTATTTCGCATTATTTTTCTAATTAAAAAATATTAATTATTATTATCTTCAGCGCGGGCGTTAACCCAAATACCCCCTTGACTCCCCCATAAAACAGCAATAGCATCCCACATATACCCATCTTATCCCATTGGTTTTATAATGGTCGGGCAATGCTGTTCCTCTCAACCTACCATAACCGCATCGACAAAAAGGGGCGCGTTTCCGTTCCCGCCCCGTTCCGTGCCGCGCTGGCGGCGCAGGAATTCGCCGGTATCGTCGCCTATGTCTCCCCGCTTCACGCTTGCATCGAGGCCTGTGGCATGAACCGCATTGCCAAGCTCAATAGCCGCATCGAAAAATTCGATCCCTATTCGGAGGAGCGCGATGCCTTTGCCACCACCATTTTCGGCGAGAGCGTACAGCTTGGATTCGATACGGAAGG
Organism: Pseudomonadota bacterium; assembly: GCA_028873525.1. Classification (GTDB taxonomy): domain Bacteria; phylum Pseudomonadota; class Alphaproteobacteria; order Rickettsiales; family SXRF01; genus JABDCD01. The sequence goes on along the minus strand of JAGWIM010000031.1, from coordinate 8,191 downwards.
GCGCGTCATGTTGCCCGCCGGGCTGCTTGCGGCGGCGGCGTTGAAGGAACACGCCACCATCGTCGGCAAGGGCGAAATTTTTGAAATCTGGGAACCGAAGGCTTTTGAAGTCCACGCCAAACGCGCCCGCGGCCTGGTGCGCGAAAAACGGTTCCAGTTGAGAGGAGACGCATGATGCACAAGCCGGTCATGCTTGATGAGATGCTGGGTTGGCTGGAACCGAAACAGGGCGGCGTCTATATCGACGGCACCTTCGGCGCCGGCGGCTATGCGCGCGCCATCCTGCGCGCCGCCGACTGTCGCGTATTTGCCATCGACCGCGATCCCTCCACCAAAAACTTCGCCGAAGAACTCGAGCACGATTTCCCGAACCGTTTTGTCTGGCTGCTCGGCAATTTCGCCGATATGTGCGCACTGGCCGCCATGCACGGCGTCCAGGATGTCGATGGCATCGTGCTTGATCTCGGCGTCTCCTCGATGCAGATTGACACGCCGGCGCGCGGCTTTTCCTTCCGCCGGGACGGGCCGCTCGACATGCGCATGTCGGGGCAGGGGATGAGCGCCGGCGACGTCATCAGCCAGGCATCGGAAGACGAACTGGCCGACATATTTTATTATTACGGCGAAGAAAAAGCGGCGCGCCGGATTGCCCGTGCCGTCGCCGCCGCCCGCGCCGTGGAACCGATTACGCGCACGCATCAGCTCGCCGACATCATCCGCCGGGTCGTCGGCAGAAAACCACAGAAAACCGACGCGGCGACCAGGAGCTTCCAGGGTCTGCGCATTTACGTCAACCAGGAGATCGACGCCGTTAAGAACGGTCTCAAGGCCGCGGAAAATCTACTGGCTCCCGGCGGCCGGCTGGTCGTGGTGACATTCCACTCGCTTGAGGATCGCCTGGTCAAACGCTTTACCCACTCCCGTTGCGGTAAACTGGGGGAATCTTCGCGCCACGCGCCCACGCGGCGCGCGGAGGCGGAGGTTCCCCGCTTTTTTTTACCCAGACCGGAGAAACGCACCGCCACCGACGCCGAGATTGCCGCTAATCCCCGCGCCCGCTCGGCCACCATGCGCATGATGACGCGCGGGATGTCCATATGACGCGGCCGGCCGGAATTCTCTGGATACTGGTAATCGTCGCTGCGGCGTTTTCCCTCTACGTTGTCAAATATCAGGTGCAGTCGGTGATTGCCCGGGTCGCCGAAACCTCGCGCCAATTGGAAGACGAAAAAGCGGCGCTGCATGTCGCCGCCGCCGAATGGGCATATCTCAACCGGCCACAGCGCCTCCGTGCGCTTGCGGCGCGCTACCTTTCCGATTCGAACCTGACGGCAAGCCAGTTTGCCGACATCAAGGCCATTCCGTTCCCGGCGGAGACGCAGGCGGATGCAGGGCACGAAGGAGGCGTCAGGCCGGTGGCGATGAAAACGGCGAAGTAGCGTGGCGTCCATGAAATCCCGCGCCGTTATTGCCAGGGAAAGCACGGGGTGGCGCATCATGGAGCAAAGCCGGGTGCGGCTGTGGTGTGTCGGGCTGTTTTTCTGCTTATGTTTTTTCAGCATCGCCTGGCGCATGTGCGATGTTGCGCTGGCCGGCGGCGGCCACGCCATGACCGTCACCGTCACCGACCCCGACGACGAGAAAAAAAGCGAACAGGTCGATTTGCAATCCGCCGGTTCGGCGCTGCAGCGCGGCGATATCGTCGATCGCAACGGCGTACTGCTGGCGACCAGCCTGATGACCGGGTCGGTCTTCGTCAACCCCAAGGTAATCATTGACCGGCGGGAAGCGGCGTCGAAAATCGCCGGCGCTCTCGGCATGGACAGCGCGAAACTGCTGGCGCAACTGGAGCGCAAAAAATCCTTCGTCTGGATCAAGCGCCAGTTGACGCCGCGCGAGGAACAGCGCGTCAACAGCCTCGGCATCCCCGGCCTTTATTTCGCGCCTGAGGAAAAGCGCGTCTACCCATATGGCCGCCTGCTGGCGCACGCCGTTGGCTATGTCGGCATCGACAACCAGGGGCTGGCCGGCATCGAAAGATCGCTGAACTGGCGTCTGCGCTCCGCCGCCGCGGTCGGCCAGCCGCTGATTCTGTCCATCGACGTGCGTCTGCAAAACATCATACGCGAGGAAATAAGCGGCGCCATGTCGGAATTTCACGCCAGCGGCGGCGCCGGCGTTATACTCGACATCCATAACGGCGAAGTGCTGTCGCTGGTCTCGCTGCCCGATTTCGATCCCAACCATCCCGGCGACGCCAGCAAGGACGCCCGTTTCAACCGCGTCGCTCTCGGTGATTACGAGATGGGTTCGACTTTTAAGAGCTTCACCATGGCGATGGCCATGCAGTATGGCCTGGCGACCATGAAAAGCCGCTATGACGCTACCCAGCCGCTGAAAATCGCTTCCTTTACCGTTCATGACGACCACGAGATGCACCGCTGGCTCACCGTGCCGGAAATTTACGCCTATTCATCGAACATCGGTGCGGCGCGCATCGGGCTTTCGATTGGCGGCAAGCGCCAGAAAGCCTTTCTTGAGAAGCTCGGCATGATGCAGCCGGTTGACATCGAATTGCCGGGGCGCGCCTCTCCGCTCTATCCCGCCGACTGGCGCGACATCAATACCGTTACCATCGCCTATGGCCAGGGCATTTCAGTGACGCCGCTGCATCTGGTGCGCGGCATCGCCGCCATGGTGGACGGCGGCATCCTGCCGCGCCTGACCCTGCTTAAGGGCGGCAACGACGACCGGCCGCAAGGCGCGCGCGTTATCAGCGAAGCGGTGTCGAAAAACATCCGCCGCCTGATGCGCCTCGTGGTCGAACATGGCACCGGCACCAAGGCCGACGTGCCGGGCTACGACGTCGGCGGCAAGACCGGCACGGCGCAGAAAGCCAGCCACGGCGTCTATGCGGCTCATTCCAGACTGTCCTCGTTCGTCGCCGTGTTCCCCATCAATCATCCGCGTTATGTCGTGCTGGTGATGATCGATGACCCCCGGGGCAACGCTTCGACCCATCAGTTTGCTACCGCCGGCTGGACCGCCGCGCCCGCCGTCGGCCGCGTCATCGCCCGCATGGGGCCGCTCCTGGGTATGCCGCCGGAGTATCAGGCGTCCGGCGACGATGCCGAAAAATTCTGGCCGGCTGCCGCCGCCGAAAAAAAGGTTTATCATGTCGCCGCTGAGTGAACTGTTTGAGGCGGTGCCTGAAAAGCTGGCTTATCCCGGGCAAGCGGCGGCGCTTTCGATTGCCGGCATCACGTCCGATTCGCGGCAGGCGGGCAAAGGTTTTTTGTTCGCGGCCTTGAGAGGCGAACGATCGGACGGCGCGCAGTTCATCGCCCAGGCGGAGGCGGCAGGCGCGGTGGCGGTATTGTGCGACAAGGATGCCGTCGTCACCGGCACGGACATCGCCGTCATCCGCGCCGAAAACCCGCGCCGCGCACTTTCGCATATCGCGGCGAGATTTTATGGCTCGCAACCGGCGCACATCGCCGCCATTACCGGTACCGACGGCAAAACCTCGACCGCCGATTTCTTCCGCCAGTTCTGGCATCATCTGGGAAGAAAATCGGTATCAATCGGTACACTGGGTGTTTTATCGGGGGCAGGGGAAATGCTCTCGCCCGGCTCGCATACCACGCCCGACCCGGTGCAACTGCACGAGTTGCTGGCAAACCTAAGCGATAAAAAAATCGAGTACGTTGGCATGGAGGCTTCGAGTCACGGTCTCGACCAGTACCGGATCGACGGCGTGAATCTCGAGGCGGCGGCGTTTACCAATATCGCGCGCGACCATCTCGATTACCATAAAACGGAAACGGCGTATTTTTCCGCCAAGGCGCGTTTGTTTTCGGAATTATTGCCGGAGGGAAAAACCGCCGTGCTCAACCAGGACGATGCGCGGTTCGCGGCGCTTGGGGAAATATGCGCGCGCCGCAAGCATAACATCATCGGATTCGGCAGGCAGGGCAAAGAGTTCACACTGGTAAATCTCACGCCGGCGCCGCATGGCCAGCGCGCCGAGCTGCAATTGCTGGGCAGGAACTATACGCTGGAAATACCGCTGGTCGGGGCGTTTCAGGTGATGAACATACTGGCGGCGCTTGGGCTGGTGGTCGGCGCCGGCGGCGCACTGGAACAGGCGCTGGCCGCAGTGCCGAAATTAAAAGGCGTACCGGGACGGCTGGAGCAGGTGGCGCGCCTGAAAAACGGCGCGGCGGTGTTCATTGATTACGCGCACACGCCGTTGGCTCTGGCCAATATCTTAAGAACGCTCAGGCCGCATACGCAGGGAAAGCTGCACGTCGTGTTCGGTTGCGGCGGCGACCGTGACAAGGGCAAGCGCCCGGAAATGGGAAAAATTGCCGATAAGCTGGCCGACAATGTCATCATCACCGACGATAATCCGCGCAGCGAAAATCCGGGGCTGATACGCGCCGCCATACTTACCGCCACGCAACATGCCAAAGAAGTTACGGATCGCCGCCTGGCCATCTATGTTGCCGTAATGGCCTTGCATCCCGGTGATGTTCTGGTCATCGCCGGCAAGGGGCATGAGAAAACGCAAACCGTCGGCGATAAGATATTTCCGTTTGACGACGCCAGGGTGGCGCAGGAAGTGGCGAAAGAATTGGGTTTGATATGAAGCAGGCGGAGCAATTATTCCCTCTTCCCACCCCCTCCCTTAAAGGGAGGGGGATGTGATATTGTGGAATGAAAAAACGGCGGCGGAAGCCACCGGTGGCAAAGCGCAGGGACGCTGGCGGGCCTCGCGCGTGGAAATTGACAGCCGCCGTATTAAACCGGGTGATTTATTTGTCGCGTTGAAGGGCGAGCGGTTCGACGGGCATGCATATGTGAAAGATGCGCTGGCCAAAGGCGCGGTGGCGGCGGTGGTACACGCCACCTCCCCCGGTTGGGGGGGGGTGGCGACGCGAAGCGGAGCGGGAGGGGGATGTCTCATCGTTTCCGACACTTTCAAGGCGCTGGAGGATTTAGGCCGCTTCGCGCGGACGCGCAGCAGGGCGAAAATCGTCGGCGTCACCGGGTCGGTCGGTAAGACCGGCGCCAAGGAAATGCTGCGGCTGGCGCTTGGCGCGCATGGCGAAACCTTCGCCAGCGGCGGCAATTTCAACAACCATATCGGCACGCCGCTGAGCCTTGCCAATTTGCCGGAAAACGCGGCGTTCGCCGTATTCGAGATGGGCATGAACCATGCCGGGGAAATCGCGCACCTGACAAAAATGGTGCGGCCCGGCATCGCGGCGATTACCAACATCGAGGCCGTGCATATGGAATTCTTCGCCTCGCTCGACGCCATCGCCTGCGCCAAGGCGGAGATTTTCGAGGGCATGGAGAGAGACGGCATTGCGGTGCTGAACCGCGATAACGCCGCCTATGTGCCGCTGGCGGCGCGGGCGCGTGAGCGCGGGCTTGCCGTCGTCACCTTCGGTGAACACGCAGAAGCCGATTGCCGGTTGCTGGAGTACCGCGCCGGCCGCATCAAGGCCGGCATTCACGGCAAGCCCTTAAGCTATGCGCTTGCCGCGATGGGCAGGCATTGGGCGGCGACATCGCTGCTGACGCTGGCGGCCACCCATGCGCTCGGCCTTGATGATGAAAAAACCGCCGGCGCGCTGGCCGGATTTTCCGAGCCGGAAGGCCGCGGGCGCGTACTTTCGCTGGCCGGTGGCATCACGCTGGTGGACGACAGTTATAATGCCAGTCCTCCGGCGATGCGTGCCGCATTTGCCAAAACCGCCGAACTGTGGGAAAACAGCGGCAGGAAAGGACGCAAGCTGGCGGCGCTGGGAGACATGCTCGAACTGGGGAAAGACGCGCCGTCGCTGCATGTCGGGCTGGCGGCGGACATCGTGCAAAGCGGGTTTGACGGCGTTTTTACCGCCGGGGCGCTGATGCAGCATCTGCACAAGGCGCTGCCGCAGCGGCTGCGCGCCGGACATACAGCGGAAGCGATACAACTGCTGCCATTGCTTTCCAAAGAATTGCAGGCGGGGGATATACTGCTCGTCAAGGGATCGCACGGCAGCGGGATGCACAATTTGGCAAAGGCACTGGGAACGACTGGGGAACCGACACATGCTCTATAACCTCCTGGTGCCGCTGGCGGCGCATTTTGAACCGTTCAACCTGTTCCGCTACCTCACTTTCAGGAGCGGCGGCGCGGTGTTTACGGCGCTGGTTATCAGCTTTTACATCGGCCCGAAAGTCATCCGCCGGCTGAAATCCGGGCAGGCCGCCGGCCAGCCGATTCGCCTCGACGGGCCGGAGTCGCACCTCGTCACCAAAAAAGGCACGCCGACCATGGGCGGGGTGATGATCCTGATTGCCGTCGGCATGTCGACGTTGTTGTGGGCCGACCTCGCCAATCCTTACGTCTGGATCGTGCTGCTGGTGACGCTGGGTTTCGGCGGCATCGGCTTCGTCGACGATTTCCTGAAGCTGACCAGGCGCAACAGCAAGGGGTTGTCCTCGCGCCGCAAAATTATCGCGCAGGCAATAATTTCCACCGCCGCCGCCGTGGCTATCCAGTATGCCGCGCCGCCGGGACTGGCCAGCGAAATCGCCGTGCCGTTCTTCAAGAATGTGCTGATCGATGTCGGAATTTTTTATATTCCCTTCGCGCTCATTGTCATGATCGGCGCAAGCAACGCGGTGAATTTAACGGACGGTCTGGACGGACTCGCCATCGTGCCGATCATGATCGTGGCGGGCTGTTTCGCGCTGATTACCTATCTTGTCGGCAACATCAAATTCGCCGATTACCTGCAACTGCATTACATTCCCGGCGCCGGCGAACTGGCGGTGTTCTGCGCGGCGCTGGTCGGCGCCAGCCTCGGCTTCCTCTGGTTCAACGCGCCGCCGGCGCAGGTCTTCATGGGCGACACCGGCAGCCTCGCCTTCGGCGGTTCAATCGGCGCCATCAGCGTCATCGCCAGGCATGAATTCGTGCTTGCCATCATCGGCGGGCTGTTCGTCGTCGAAGCGGTGTCCGTCATCCTGCAGGTCGCCTCGTTCAAGATGACCGGCAAGCGCATTTTCAAAATGGCGCCGATTCACCATCATTTCGAAAAACTGGGCTGGCAGGAGCCGACCATCGTCATCCGCTTCTGGATCATCGCCTGTATTTTTGCGCTGCTGGGACTGGCCACGCTGAAGCTGAGGTAAAAAATCGTGGCAACGTGGGACGTGATACGTGATACTCGTGATATGACCAAACAAGCGCACGTTTCCACGATCGCCACGTTATGATTACCGTCACCGAATATACAGGACAGAAAATCGGCGTGTTCGGCTTGGGAAAAGCCGGGGAAGCAACGGTAGCGTCACTGTTGGCCGGAGGTGCGGAAGTATTTAGCTGGGATGATCGCGCAACAGGTACCGAACATTATAACGAGTGGCCGTGGAAAGAATTAAAAGCCCTCATCCTAAGCCCCGGCGTGCCGCTGACGCATCCGAAGCCGCATCCGGTGGCGGCGCTGGCGCAGCGGCATGATTGCCCCGTTATCGGCGACATCGAATTGCTGTACCGCGCGCAACCAGAGGCGCGTTATATCGGCATCACCGGCACCAACGGCAAATCCACGACGACGACGCTGATCGCCCATATCCTGAAAACCGCCGGGCTGAACGTGGAAGTGGGCGGAAATCTGGGCACGGCGGCGTTGTCGCTGGCGCCGCTGGGTGAGGACGGCATCTATGTCATCGAGCTTTCCTCCTACCAGCTCGACCTGGTGAACACGACGCGGTTCAACGTCGCGGCGCTGCTCAACGTCACGCCCGACCATCTCGACCGGCATGGCTCGATGGAAGGCTATGTCGCGGCCAAGCAGCATATCTTCGAGCGCCAGCGGCCGGGCGATGTGGCGGTGATTGCGGTGGATGATGAGTATACGAGGAGAGTGGCGAGTGCCTTGTGCCTTGTGCCTTGTGAAGTAGTGGAAGTGTCCTCGCAAAGGGCATTAGAAAACGGCGTATATGTAAAAGACGGCTATCTGTACGATACAAGGCACAAGGCACAAGGCGCGCATTACAATCTTTCTGTTATTCCTACCCTCACCGGCCGCCATAACTGGCAGAATGCGGCGGCGGCATATGCAGCGGCGCGCGCCTGCGGCGTGGCGCCGGAGGTAATTTACCGGGCGATGCAGAGCTTTCCGGGGTT
>JAGWIM010000119.1 GCA_028873525.1 Pseudomonadota bacterium | reverse complement strand
ATCAGGCGCCAACAAGCCGTTTTACGTGCTTAACCGTCAGGCCTCGACGCTGACCGTATCCGCTACCCAGAAGCAGCAGTACCTGATCCGCGAGTTTATCCGCCGCATCGAGGCCAACGCCTCGTCACAGGTGCTGATCGAGGCAAAGATTGTCGAAGTCACGCTCGACGACGAGTTCCAGAGCGGCATTGATTGGACAAAACTGGGGAGCGGCAAGATCAATTTCGTCAGCCAGTTCTCCCCCGCCACCATCGGTACCAGTAACGTAGCGACGTTTACGCTCAACCCCGGCGCCGATCTGAATACGGCCGTGAAACTGGCGCAGTTGTTCGGCGCGACGCGAACGCTCTCCAGCCCGCGCCTGCACGCCATTAATAACCAGGAAGCGGTGATGACCTTCGCCGAGAACCAGATTTATTTTTCGTTGAACGTCACTCAAAGCCAGGGTCCGGCGGCGGCCGGCGGCGCCACGGGCATCAATACCGTCACCGTCACCAGTACGGCGCATACCGTGCCGATCGGCATTATCATGAGCGTGCAGCCATCCATCGATACGGATACCAATGAAATTACCTTGAGCGTCCGGCCAACCCTGTCGCGCGTCACCGGCAACGTTACCGACCCGGCGGTGGCCTTTACCATCGCCCAGGCCATCGCCGCCGACCCAACCTTTAATCCGGCCGGCATTAGCGCCACCGTTCCCATCATCGAGGTGCGCGAACTTGACTCTATCCTGAAGCTGAAAAGCGGCCAGGTGATGGTCATCGGCGGGTTGATGCAGGATGTCGGCAACAACAGCGAAAATGGCCTGCCCGGCGTCAGCGAGATACCGTGGATCGGCAACATCTTCAAAGGCGTCGATAAGCTAAGCAACGTATCGGAACTGGTGATTTTCATCCGCGCCACCATCGTCGGCAGCAACGGCGATGCCGTGCCGGCGGACCGCGACGTTTACCAGAAGTTCACCCGCGATCCGCGTCCGCTGACGTTTTGATGGATGAGTCGCCATGTTCACCAATATCCGCTACGTCCTGATTACCGCGCTGCGCGACTGGCTGTTCATCGGCCTGCTGGTCGGCATCGGGTTTGCCGCCGGCATTGCCGCCATCCTGGGCAGCACCGCCTTTCTCGAAGAAAAAGCGATGACGCTGGCGTTCGCCGCCGGCGCTGCGCGGCTGATTCTGATGGTCGGGCTGATCGTGTTTGTCTGTTTCCACATCCGCGCCGCTTTTGATACCAAGGAAATTGACGTCATCCTGTCGCGCCCGATCTCGCGCGCCAACCTGGTCATCGCCTATTGGCTGGGCTTTGCGCTGGTCGCCCTGCTGCTGACGCTGCCGGTGATCGCCATCATCGGCGTCATCGGCGTGGAAAGCTGGAGCGGCTTTGCCGGGTGGGGCCTGAGCCTGATCTTGGAAACCTTCCTGGTGGTGGCGCTGGCGCTGTTTTCAGCGCTGACGCTGAAGAGTGCGGTTACTTCGGTGGTTGGCTGCATGGGATTTTACGTGCTGTCGCGCATGATGGCTTTTTTTGTCGCCACTGCGCAGTCGGGACTGGCGGCGGCGCCGAAATTCATCCTGCTGAAATACGCGCTGGTTGCTATTTCGACGTTGATACCGCGGCTGGATTTTTTTGCCAAGAGCGAGTGGTTGATCTACGGGTTCGACGGCCCGCGCGACTGGATGGTGTTCATTGTGCAGGCGGCGATATTCGTGCCGCTGCTGCTGCTCGCCTCCATCGCCGATTTCAAGCGAAAGCAGTTTTAAGTTCTCCTCTCCTCCTTGATGGGGGAGGGGGCAGGGAAGTGGGCGTTTCGTGGAATGATGCACGCAAATAATGTTATCTCTCCTGCCACCCGCTTCCCGCTCTTTGCCCGTCAAGGGGGAGGAAAATGGAGAAGCTGGCTGCGCCGTTACCTGCTGCTCTTGCTATTCGTGGCTGCGCAATTCGGCTACTGGTGGCGTACGCACGGCATCACGCCCGATTTCGGCATCGTGCCCGACCCGCCGGGGCGCGCCGCGCTGCACGCCATGTCCTTCGGCGACGACGAGTTTTATTTCCGTTCGCTGGCGCTGATGATCCAGAACGCCGGCGACACCTACGGGCGCTTCTCGCCGCTGCGCTATTACGATTTCAGCAAGCTCTATTTGTGGTTCAACCTGCTCGATGAGCTTGACTCGCGTTCCAACATGATTCCGTCCATGGCCTGCTATTATTTCAGCCAGACGCAGAACACGCCCGACGTACGCTACGTGGTCGATTATCTCTATGCCCATTCCACCCGCGACGTCGCACATAACTGGTGGTGGCTGGTGCAGTCCATTTACCTCGCCATGCACAAGCTGCATGACATGGATCTGGCGCTGAAAGTCGCCAAACCCCTTGTCAATCCTGATGTCCCGGCCTGGGCGCAGCAGATGACGGCGGTGGTCTATGAAAAACGCGGCGAGATGGATGATGCGCTGTCCATCATGGAGACCATCAAGAAACACGCGAAGGAAATCACCCCTGCCGATCTTGCCTATATGCGCTATTTCGTCGAGGAGCGGCTGTACCGCCTGAAGCAACTGGAAGGCAAGGCGCCGATGGCGCCGCCGGAAGCCATCGGCCCGGCGCCGGAGCATCCGTAATTGTCATCCTGCGAGGCGCGAAGCGACCGCGCAGGATCTCGCCGGACACATTGCGTAAGATCCTGTGCTCGCGCCTGCGGCGCGCCGCAGGATGACGGCTAATATCCCGTCAAAATCCGCTCGACCAGTTGTCCCACCGTCGGGATGAAGCCGTTGGCATAGAACGGGTCGGCCGCGAAGCGGTAGCCGTTATGGCCGGAGAACATCAGGTTGGTGTCGGGATCGGCGCCGTGGATGATGGCCTGCAGCGTTTTCTGGATGCAGTAGCTGCGCGGGTCGGCTTTCTTGCCGGTGGTATAATCTTCGTGGTCTTTCCAGTTGGAAAAGCGGCAATGGCTGAGGCAGCCCATGCACTCGATCTGGTCGGTCAGTATCTGCCCGGCTTTTTGAGGCGTGACGAAAATCAGCGTCGAATCCGGCGTTTTCATCGGCTCGATATAGCCCTGGCGGATGAATTCCTCGGCGCGGATTTTATCGTCCGGCTCGAGGAACACGGGCCGGCCGCGCGCGCCGACCGGGAACGGCTCGGTGAAATACCCTTCCGGCTCAGTGCGGTAGAAAATCTGGCGTTCGCTGCGCGTCCTGAGTTCGCGGATGAAATCGTTATTGACCGCCGAGGAATAAAATCCGGTCGGGCTGAACTGGTTCAGAAAAATATCGCCTTCCTTCAGCGTCGGCAGTTTTTTCTTCCACACCTCGGGAATCGGACTTTCCTGCGTGAGCAACGGCCGCGTGCCGAACTGGAAAGCAATCGGGCCAATCTCGGGGTTGTCCAGCCAGTGTTCCCATTCCTTGAGATGCCAGGCGCCGCCGGCCATGATGATGGGCGTTTCCTGCAACCCGAAGCCGTTCATCACCTTGCGCAATTCGGCGACGCGCGGATAGGGATCCTGCGGCTTTTCCGGATCTTCGGCGTTGGACAGGCCGTTATGGCCGCCGGCCAGCCACGGGTCTTCATAGACAACGCTTCCCAGCCACTCCGGCGTTTTGTTGTAGGCGCGTTTCCACAGCGCGTTGAAGGCGCGCGCCGAGGAAATAATCGGGTGGTAAAAAACCTTGAAGTAGGCGCAGATTTCACCGAGCCGGTACGGCATCCCGGCGCCGCAGGTGACGCCGTGCACCAGCCCCTTCGCCCCTTCCAAGATGCCCTCCAGCACGCGGTCGCAGCCGCCCATTTCCCACAGCACGTTGGTGTGGATGCGCCCCTTGCCGCCGGACATGTCGTGCGCGATTTTGGCCTGCGCGACGCCGCCCTTGATGCTTAAGGCGATGAGTTCTTCATGGCGGTCGCGCCGCGTCGT
>JAGWIM010000118.1 GCA_028873525.1 Pseudomonadota bacterium | reverse complement strand
CTGGTCTGCGCCACTTGCCCGCCCGCGCCCTGGCCGATGCCCAGCGCCGAGCCGACACCGGGGATTTTACCCCCGCCGAATACCGGTGCCGATAAGCTGGCCACTTGCTTCGATAGCCAGCCGAACGCCTGTTTGATGCCGGATTGCGTGAAACTCAGCACCATCGATTGTGCCAGCTTTTGCATGCCGCCCTGCAGGGTTTGCGTTCCCTGCAACATGCCTTGGATAGAAGAATCAAAGGCATGTTCGATAGGCGCAAAGGCGCTTTCCCAGGCTTGCGTGACCTGGCTGGCCGCCTGCTTATTAAGATTCGTGGCATCGACGGCATATTGCTCGGTGGCCGCCGCCAGTTTGGCCTGCGCTTCGGCGATTTGTACCGGTGTGCTGTTGCTGTCGTTGATGACATCGGAAAATTCGGCCTGCTTGGCCGCGAATTCCGCCTTGAGCGCATTCATGCGCCGGTCAAGCTCGGCCTTGGCACCGCTGCCATCGACATCGCCAAACAGCGAGTCGATAATGCCTTCGCCACCTTTGCCCTTCGGCGCAGGCGTTCCGGCCAGATCAATCTTTAAGATTTCCGCCTGGCTTTGCAGCGCGATTTCGCGGATTTTGCGGTCGTCCTGACTCTGCTGCTGCAACAGGCGTGTCTTTTCATCGAGCGCGGCCTTGTAATTCTTAATGTCATCGCCGTAAAGCGATTGGCCTTCTTGCACCCATTGCTCGGCCAGCGCGATTTGCTGCGCGACGTTGCTTTTCGACGCCTCGATCTTAAGGCGCATATTTTCAGAAAAATTCTGCCATTCGTCGGAAAGCGCCTTGGTGTCAAGATCGTGCTGCAGGGAGGCGGTTTCTTTGCGGATGTCTATTTCCGCCTTCGATCCGGCCTGTACCTGATCGAGATGTTCCTGCCAGAATTGCAGCTCGTATTGTTTTTCCTGATCACCGACCAGGCGACGCTGCACCAGTTCCTGCTCAAGCTCATCGCGCAATCCCTGTATCTGGCCGGAGCCGACGCGGTTATTGAGTTCGCGCTGCTGGCGCTGCAGCAGTGCGATATTGTCCTCAATGATCGGCGCTTCGCTGCCAGTCGCGGTTTTTAAGGCTTCTTCGTCGCGCGCCAGTTCCTGTTTGATGCGCCCGCGCTCGGCATCATCGGCATTGAGTTTCAGATTCTCGTCCTGAATTTCGCGCAGGATACGCAGCTGATCATTGGCGGCGGTAACACTTGCGGGCGTACTGGCAGCAGGAACCGAGGGAACTTGCGCGCCAGCTACGCTGTCAACGAAAGCTGAATCTGTCTTAAACTCATTAACCTCATTTCTCGCACCATGCAGGAGGTTAATTAATTTAGACAGGCCAAGTTCCACCGCCGCGAGGCCAGTATTAAAATTTTTAAGCCAGGTGCTTTCGCCGATAGCGCGGGTCAATCCCTGCCAAGAATCCTTAAGGGCATTCGTCCCTACTTGCAGAGGCGTCAGGCCATCATTGACCAGCGGCCCGAATTTCGCCTGCAGGGCGCTGATGGCAACCGCCATCGCTTGTGCCTTTTGCCCGCTGGCATCAAAATCATGGATCGCCTGCGCCTGTGCAGTCGATAGAAATGGAAACTGCTGATCGAGCTTGGAAATGCTGTCATAGCCACCATTCAGCGCCGAGACCAGTTCTTGCGCCGCTTTCGGCACATCGCTGCCGGTCACGCGCGCATACCCTGCCGCCGCCTGGCCGAGCGCGGTATAGGAATCGGTGCCGATATCGCGCTGGCGCGCGAACATCTCCACCATGTCGGTGGCGGTTTCGGTATTCACGCCATGCAGCTGGCGAAGATTGTCGATATAGGACGCGATCTGATCTTTGCTGACGCCGAAGCTGGCACCGGTGGCATCCAGCGCCGCTTTGATTTCTCCGAAGGATTCAGCCCATTCTTCAGTAGTGGCTGCGGCTTTGGCAAAGAGGCCGATTGCTATGGCAACGGCGCCAGCAACGAGCGTCGTCGGCGTAACCAGCGTGCCGAGAGCGGCGCCTAAGCCGCCAGTGCGTTCGGAAAGCACCACAATCGACCCGACCATGCGCTTGTAATTGCCGATCAGCCCTTCATGGGCAAGAATCAGCTTTTCGCGGATGATTTGGGATTGGTGTTCGTAGGCGTTGGATGCCTCTTCAGTTGCTGGTTTCGCCGCCTGAATCTGCGCGCGCAGCCCGGCAACATTGCCCTGCGCCGAAACAGCCGCCGCTGCCGCTTGCTGCAATCCTACTTTTAACTCCTCAGAAGCGGATGAACCTGCTTCCCGCATCTGAGCCGCCAGATTGCGCAGTTCGGATGTGGTCGCTGATAAATTAGCCTTGGCGACGGCGAGTTGAGCCGTAAGAGGCGTGACGTCTGCGCCAATGGTGACAACAATATTAGACATGGTTCAAGCCTTGTAGCCGACGAACCACTTCAGCAGCATGTGTGCGGGCGGGTTTCGGCGCCAGTATGCAAGGAGATCAAGATAAGCAGGAAAGGGCAGCGCATCGATTTCGGCGGTCGTATAGCCGCACGCCGTCATCAGGCTGCCGTAGATTTCGACCCAGTCGAGGTTGTCGAGGCTGTTGCCGGTGCCACCGGTTTCGCTTCCCCCGGTTCAACGTCCTTCATTCCAACGCCCATGAGTGTTGCCACTTTTTCCACGGCTGTTTTCAGTTCCGGAAAGGTGACGCCGAGAATAGCCTCAACATCAGCGGGCGTAATTTTTGGATCGGCATTGTGCATGGCCAGATAAAGAAGCGTTGTCTGCGCGCCCATGCCTTCCGGGGTATCAATGCCGATACGCGTAAAGGCCGGGCCTGCCTGCTTCATTTGCCCCAAGGTCAGCGGTGCAATCGGAAATTCCCGACCGCCCAATGTAATGGTGTTGGCTTTGCTCATATATATTCTCCTGGTTGGGTTAAAAAAATGGTCATCGGTTATTGCGCCACCAAGCAAATGCGCTCTCCCAGCCAGCGCATCACGGGCACCGCCATGCTGTTGCCCAGCGCCTTGTAGCGATTGCCATCGGCGGCGGGCTTGCCACGGAACGGCACCAGCGTGTAATCGTCGGGAAAGCCCTGCAGCCGTTCGCATTCGCGCGGCGTCAGGCGGCGCACCGTCATGTACTGCATGATGGCGGGCTTGTTGTTGCCACCGCCACCGCCTTCCAGCGACGGTGCTAATTCATCGTGGTATCCAATGCTGCGCGATTGCGCGGAATGGCCGGTTTTGAACGAGGCCACGCCACCCTGCGTTATCATCGGCGGCTCGTGTTCCTTGGCGCGCAGCGTGGGGCTGATAACATCCCCGCGCATTGAGCCGTGCGGGGCCATGCCTGAGCGCGTGTCGTAAGCAACACCGTGCTGCGCCGCCGCCTGCAGCGTAAACATCGCGTCGCCTTCCTGGCCGATGCCCACGCCTATACTGGCATCATCCGTAGATTTGCCGGTGCGCTTGCCTATTTCCTGCAGTGGAATAGCAGCGGGTGCCTGGCCTGCGATATAGGTGGAAAGATCACCGCCCGAAGTCAGCGTTTTCGCTGCATCTGCTTCACTTATATATAACCCGCCGTCCGGCCTGTCCTTGCGCCGCCCGTTGGCATCGCAAAAAGTGACGTTATAGGCAACCGGCGTAGCAATCAGGTTTTGGCATTCGTCACCTGCCGGCCCGCCGGTGCCTTTAGACCATTTGCTGCTGACCGTGCCTGCGATCAGCGGCGTGCCGCGCCCTGTGCCGTCTTCGCTGGCGTCAAAGCCTTCGCCGCGCAGGCAATGGGCGGTCAGGTTTTCGGGTTGCTGCCCTGCGCCACGGCGCTTTCCAGCGCCTGCCGTAACGGTTCCGGCAATTCCTTCCCGCGCTTTTCGGCGCGGCGTAATATCCCCACACAGGCTTTCGCGCTCAAATAATACTGCGGCGGCAGGTCGCCAGTCTCCAAGATATCCGACAACGAACACACGGCGGCGGCGCTGTGGCACTCCGAAATATTGAGCGTCAAGAAT
>JAGWIM010000117.1 GCA_028873525.1 Pseudomonadota bacterium | reverse complement strand
ATTTGCGCGTCATCCATACAACTTCGGGGAAGTCAACTCGATTAGTTCGACAATACGTTGATAAACAATGGCTTTATGGCGTTCTTCTACTTGATAGAAGCCGCATTCGAAGCATTCATGACAGCGTCCACCAGGACATTTGAACCCAAACCAAGGAGAATTTTTATGACTAAACTTTCCGATAGCCAGCGCAGCATCCTGAAGGCGGCAAGCAAGCAGCCCAAGACCGATGTCCGCAAATTCATGATCCACATTAAAAGCCCGCCCATCCGTGACAAGGTCGTCACCGCGATGCTCAACAACGGGCTGGTGGTTGAAGACCCTGATGCCGAAGGCGTCGTTTATGTCATCTCGGATGCTGGCTTCGAAGCCATCGGCAAAAAGAAGCCGGAAGCACCGGAGGAAAATGCCGCCGAGGAAAAAGAACCCGCCGCGCCGGAACCGGAAGCCAAAGCGCCCGCTAAAAAGCAGGAGCCGAAGCCCAAGCGCGAAGGCACCTCAAAGAAGCAGACCATGATTGACATGCTCTCGCGGGACGAAGGCGCCACCATCAAGCAGTTGATGGACAGCATCGGCTGGCAGAAGCATTCGGTGCATGGCGCGATGGCCAACCTGAAGAAAGAGCTTCAGGAAAAACGTGGCCAGACTATCACCGGCACCAAGGGTGATGGCGAAGACCGCGTTTATAAAATCGCGTGAGGAGGCTGCCATGACCGATAAGGAAATGCTTACGTTGCTTGAAGCCGTCCGCGACAAGGCAATGGAAGGCGATTGCGATTACAGTGAAAAGCAATCGCGGGCTTTGCAGAAGGTCATGGATGCCATTGACATCCTGGCCTGAGCGCAAAACCAAAAACCCCGCGCAGCCATTGGCCACGCGGGGTTTCTCTTCGCTTTTACTGGCCGCTGCCGCTGGCAGCGCCAGTGCCGGTCGAACCGCTGCCGGTGGCCGCTTTGGTAGCGGCGGCGGTAGCGGTTGCCGTTGCGGTGGCGGTGTCGCCGTTGTTGAGCGCCGTCACAGTGTCCTGCGCGGCTTTCTGCAACTCGGCCACCTGGCCTTGCAGGTCGGTGACCTGCGTCTGCAGGGGTGCGATGCCGGTGGTGACGGCGTCGGAGACCTGCTTGGTGATAGCATCGTTGTCGATGCCATGCGCGACATGGATGTTCTTAATCGCGGATTCGATATCGTCTAAAAATTGTGTCATAAGATTTCTTAGCTCCTTAAAAGTTGATGTTAACATGGTGAAGTCCTCCTACAGAGAAGACGGTTAGCGCCGCTGCTTTCCCGGCTGGTCGACGCTGCAAATAGTTACCCGCGCGCATGTCCTGCAGCGTGATTGAACATTAGGTTTGCGTGGGTATTTGGGAGCGGGAGCCGGATTCGAACCAGGCGACCTCATGGTTAATGAACCATGCGAGCTTCCACTGCTCTATCCCGCTGAAAATCAGTCGCGCTTTTTTTCGAGCGCGGAGAAGGTTTTTTTGCTGTCGCCAAGCGTCGCCTGCTTGCCGGTGAACTCCTGCCAGCGGCGAATGATGACGTCGCAGTATTTCGGTTCGAGTTCGATCAGCCGGGCGGAGCGGCCGGTCTTCTCACAGGCGATCATCGTGGTGCCGGAGCCGCCGAAGCAGTCGAGCACGATGTCGCGGCTCTTGCTGCTGTTGTTGATGGCGCGTTCCACCAGCGCCACCGGCTTCATGGTCGGATGCAGGTCGTTGACGGTCGGCTTATCGACGAACCACACGTCGCCCTGGTCACGCGCGCCGCACCAGAAATGCTTGTCGCCTTCCTTCCAGCCGTAGAGGATCGGCTCGTACTGGCGCTGGTAATCGGCGCGGCCCATCGTAAAAGTGTTCTTCGCCCATATAACAAAGGTCGACCAGTGGCCACCGGCTTCGGTGAATGCCTTCTGCAGCGTATGCAGTTCGGAGGACGACATGCAGATGTAAACGCCGCCCTTGCACACCTCCAGCATGCTGCGGCAGGAGGTGAGCAGGAAGGCGTAAAAGTCGACGCCGAGATTATCATTCTTAATGGTGCGGTTGTTGCCGCGCACCTTATCCTTCATCGAGGCGCCGTAATTCACATTATAAGGAGGATCGGTAAAGACCATATCGGCCAGCGCGCCCGCCATGACCGCATCTATGGCCGCTTTGTTGGCGGCATCGGCGCACACCAGCCGATGATTGCCGCAGACCCATACGTCGCCAGACTTGGAGATCGCATTCTCCTGCACTTCCGGTACCGCATCTTCGTCGGTCAGGCCATCGGCGTCGCCCGCCAGCAGCTTTTCCAACTCGTCGGGATCGAAGCCGGTGAGATCGAGGTCGTAACCTTTATCCCTGATCTCCATAAGCTCCAGCGCCAGCAGGTCGTCGATCCATGTCGAATCTTCATGCGAACGATTGTCGAAGATGCGGTAGGCTTGAATCTGCTCCGGCGTCAGGTCGTCCGCGAATTTTACCGGCACCTCTGTCATGCCCAGCTGCTGCGCCGCCAGCAGGCGCGTGTGACCGGCGATGATGACGTAATCCTTGTCGACGACGATGGGCTGTTGCCAGCCGAATTCTTTCAGGCCGCCGACGAGCTTCGCCACCGCGTGTTTATTGTCGCGCGGGTTGCGGAAATACGGGACGAGTTTATCTATGGAAACGGTCTCAATTTTCATGAAATAATCCTTTCAAGACAGCCATTTCGCTGCCATTTCGTTTTTCAAAAATGGCTTATGCTTATTGCTCAATGGCTTGGAACGAAAAAAACGAAACGAAATCGAACTTAAAAATCTGTCGCTGGCGGTAAGTCGGGCTTTTGCCGCCCGCATAGCGCGCGCGCCGGAAGGACCCGTTGCCCCCTGCAGCAACCCCCCGCTGGCCGCGGGTCTCCGAGGTTTGCCGCCAACCCGGTCGGCGCGGCGCGTGGAGCAAATCCAAGGTTATCAAGAGGTTGTGCAGAATTTAGCGGGAGTTGTGCAGGTTCCAGGCAAAAATGTGCACCAACTTGTTAAGTCGGTGCACCAGGGGAGGATTGCATGGAGAAGCGGGAGCCGAATCAAAACGCAATTCATCGATTCTGTTAGAACCCATACCATGCAGGTGCACCTACCGTCGATAGCAATTTCTATTTTTATCCAATAGGTTGATGCTTTGACAAGGCTTTTAACCGATTGGTTGTTAGTGCTTGTCGCGGTTTGCCTTGCCAAATGCCCTGAATGCTTCGGTCAATTCATCGAGCGCCTCGCGGAGCCGGATCATGCCATAACCTTTGCGCCAGCCATGCGACTGTTCGTAATCGATCAGGCAAGCCTCCTTGCAGCACACAGCCTCGACGATATCCTGCGACATGCGACTCAGGTCGCGCATGACGCGGGTGTGGGTGTGAATGGCATTGATGATGCTTTCCACCGGATAGAGCGTCACGTTGACGCTCGACTGGATGCGCATGCCATCCAGCGGCTTTGACAGATTATGGAATGTGCGCTCGTAATTGCATGACAGCCGGTCGGCCGCGCGGAATTGATCATCGGTGATACCGCGCCGGTACTGTTCGCCGATTCCACGGTCAAGGTCGATGGAATACAGCCGGTGATATTTGTCGATAGGGCGTTTATCGCGCACGCGCAAGGTGCGGTTACCCTGATCGGTCTTTACCTTCTCCAGCGCGTTCCTTGCCAAGAATTCAGGCGTTGGCAGGCATACATCCGGCGTCGCCGCTCTCTCCCCCTGAATGCCACTTTTTTGTTTCCTTCTGCGCTTGCCCATCGTCATTTCTCCTTCTTTGATTTTTTCCGTCCGTAAACTTCGTGCGCGAAATATCGCCAGCTTTTCGGCGGATCGGTGGTGCTGCGTTCGCGGCTTTTCAGCGCCGCTTCGACGGCGGGCAGGATGTGCGAAAACAGGTCGCAGCCATTTTCGATCCAGCTGATGACGATCTGATAATCGGCGGGCGGATGCAGTTCGTATTTTTCGAACAATGCGATGGCCTCGTTGACGAAGCGTACCGAGCGTTCCTTGGATTCGGGTTTTGCACAATTTTC
>JAGWIM010000030.1 GCA_028873525.1 Pseudomonadota bacterium | reverse complement strand
TCAACAAGCAGGCGGCGGAACAAGTCACGCAGGCATGGGAAAACGCTTTTGCGCCTATCGAACACGCCTTTGATTCTTCTATCCAAGGCATGCTGCAGGGAACGCAGAGCCTGCAAGCGGGCATACAAAAACTCGCGCAATCGATTGTGCTGAGTTTCACGCAGTCCAGCATTAAGCAGGCATTCGGTTGGTTATCCAAGCAGCTGTCTTCCTTAAGCGCGCCGGTATTCGGTCAGGCCAGTATTCCCGGCGTCGGCTCGGCGCTGGGCATTGGCCAGGGCGCTGGCGGGCAAGTGGCGCAGACCAGCGCGCTTACCGCCAATACGACCGCTATAACGTCACTCACCGCAGCACTTACCGGCCATGGCGCAGTTGTTACCGCTAACACCACGGCAACCACGGCAGGAACGGCGGCAACGACCAGCAACACCGCTTCGCAGACTTCCAATATCGTAGGCAACACCGTTCAAACCAGCACCAACACCGCCGCTGTTGCGGCGAATACGACCGCGCTGTCTTCAGCATCGGCGACCTCTGGCGGTGGCGGGATTTTCGGCAGCTTGCTGAGCTTTTTGCCTGCCTTCGATGTCGGCAGCAGTAATGTACCGCGCGATATGGTGGCACAAATCCACCAGGGCGAAATGATCGTACCCGCAGCGCATGCATCGGATATCCGCTCCGGCCAGTCCATGCTGGGTGCTGGCAGCAGCCGGAGTATGGCAATACCCGATGGTGCCGCTGAAAACATGCGCGCGGCGGGATCGGATGAACCGCCCGGCTCTGTGGGCAGCAATACTTACAATTCCCGCTCATCGGGTGATGTGAATCTGCATTATTCGCCGTCGATTAATGCCCACAGCAATGTTGATCTTTCAAGCGTTCTTGCGCAGCAGGGTTCGGCCATGCGCCGCTGGCTTACCAATCAGATGCGTAATGGCTCACTCAAAACGCAACATTAATTTTTCGCCGAACGGTATTAAGCATGTCTCTGATCAAATGCGCCGGTTTCGATTATCTTACGCCATTGGCACCGGCTTCCGCACTGGCCAGCCTCGGCTTCACCAATGCTACCATGTTGCCGGGGCAAGGACGCGCCGGTGGCGGTGCGGCTAAGTTAGGGCAAATCAATCTACCGGCGCGGCTGGGCACCTTTTATTGTGGCTTCGCGCTTAACAATCCTTCCGGCGTGACGATTGACTTTAATGATTCGACGGAAGGCACGAATTTTAGCCTCGCCTTCAGTACAGCTGGCGCGATTACCTGCACGCCGGTGTCGGGTGCCGCCGTGTCATCGGCGCCCATGGCCGTCATTCCCGGCGCGGTGTGGCAATATATCGAAGTGTACGGAGTGATTACAGCGACCGGTGGTGCTGTAACGGTGCGCGTCAATGAAACAGTCGTCCTGTCGATGATTTCGGCCAATACCTCCTACCGGGGTTCAACCGGCGTTGACCAACTCAGTTTCGATTACAATGTCGTCGTCGATGATTTTTACATCTGCGACAACAGCGGTGCATCGCTGAACAATTTCCTCGGCAATACCCGCGTACCAGCGCAATTCCCCAATGGCACCGGGGCATCAACGCAATGGACGCCGACCGGATCGGCTTCGTTCAATTGGCAGCTGGCCAGCAATCCCTATATGGACGATTCCTCTTATGTATCCTGCGCCACGCCGGGCGATATTGACCTTTATACGCTGTCGCCGGTGGCCAATTCGCCGCTGATACTCGCGGTACAAAGCATCGTCGTGGCGCGGCAGGATGATTCCGGCCAGCGCCAGATTAAATCCGTCATCCAGTCGGGATCGGCGCAGGCAGATGGCGCGGTGGTCAATACCAGCGGCTCTTATGCTGGACATAGCGATATTTTTATCTCCGATCCAAACACGGGTAGCAGCTGGACATATGGAGCGGTGAACGCGCTGCAGGTAGGCGCCGAGCTCGTAACCTGACATGGCCGCCCGTGTTGATTTTGTCGTCGCCGAAACCGCGGCGAAAGGCACTGCGCCTGTGCGCGTTAATCAGGCGGCGCTGGAAATCGCCGGAAAAACGACCGCACCCATCCGATTAAGCGCCGCTTTTACCGAGGCAGCCGCCAAAGGCATAGCGCCGCTGCGCCTTGGCTTCGTAGCCGTTGAAACCCTCGTTCAAATCGAAAGCCCGCCGACCGTGAGCACAGAAAAATTACCATTAGCGCCCGGTCTTACCTGGAGCGTGCATGTTTCGCCGAAATTCAACACGCGCGTCGCAGGCCATGTATCCGGGCGTGAAATCCGCACCGCCTGGCAGCAATATGCGATTTACGATTTTACACTGTCTTTCGACGTGCTGAATGGCGACGCCGCGCAGGAAATCCAAACGCTGATGGGTTTCTTTCTAGCTCGGCAGGGGCAATACGATACGTTTCTGCTCGATCTTGGCGCTGTCACGCAGAATTCAGCCGATAGCTATGTGACGCTGGGCGCGCAGGGCGTAGGCGATGGCGTCAGCACCGTATTCCCGCTCATGCGGACGGTGGGTGAAGCCTCCGAGCCGGTGGGGTATGTGTTTTCCGCCGATCTTGCCGCTGTGTATGTAGCGGGCGTACTGCAAGACCCGATGAGCTATTCCTACGCCACGCCTAACATTCTCACTTTCAACACCGCGCCCACTAGCGGCAGCCAGATTACCGCCACCTTCCGTTATTATTTTGTTTGTCGGTTTTCTGCCGATGCGCAGGATTTCGAGGAATTCATGGCGAATCTATGGACGCTGCATGAACTTAAACTGACCTCGGTACTACCATGAAATCCGCGCCCTCCGCTGTCATCTCCGCGCTGCAGACGAGCCGCGAGCTTTCCTTTGCCGATTGCTTCACCATCACGCTGGCCGATAGCACGGTTGCGCGCTACACCAATGCGCAATACGATGTGTCGATCCCGCAGATCGGCAACCCGGCGCTGCTGTTCATTGCCGGTGATATTTTGGTAGACGGGCTGAAACTCAAGCAAACCTGCGGCGTCGACATTGACGAGCAATCCATTGATATTTCCTTTAAGCCCACTTCCACCATCGCCGGTTTGCCCTGGCCGATTGCCGTGCGCGAGGGGCGATTTGACGGCGCGACCATCGACCGTGCGCGGGCGGTGTTGACGGCACCAGGCGGCACGGTGATCGGCAGCGCCGCTGTCGTCGTTTTTCATGGCCTGGTTGCCACGGTCGACAATATTGGCCGCTTAAGCTCCAAAATGACCGTCAAATCCATGTTGAATAAACTCGCGGTCGATATGCCGCGCGATATCTGGCAGCCATGCTGCCTCAATACCCTCTATGACGGCCTTTGCACTATGGTCAAGTCGGCTAATGGCGCATCGGGAACGGTGGGAGCCAGCCCGACACTTTCCTTTATTCCGTGGTCGGGATCGGCAGCGGATACTTACGACCAGGGCACCGTTACGTTTGAAAGCGGTGCCAATGTCGGCGTCTCGCGCACGGTGCAAGTATCGACCACATCAGGTTTAACGCTTTCCCGCCCGCTCGATTACCTGCCGGTCGCCGGTGATAGCTTCGTGGTTTACAAGGGCTGCGACAAAACCATGGCCACTTGCCAGAACCGCTTTAGCAACCTCGCCAATTTTCGCGGTTTCCCGTTTGTGCCGCCGCCTGAGCTGGCGATGTACTAAGGCTAACCGGCTAGATGACGGCGGTCTGCGTCATACCGCGCCCTCCGCTGCTTTGGCCGCGTCATGATCGCTGGTAAACTGAAATTCGCTGCCCAGCCCGCCAACGATTTTGCAGATGGATGCAAAATCGCTGACATCGCGCGCCAGCCGTTCTATCGACGTGGTGATGACGGCGCACGGTTCCGGCGATGCCAAAAGCGTTACCAGCATCAGCCGCATGGCCGGGCGATCAATATTTAAGCCAGTACAGCCGCAATCATGGAATACCTGCGCTACCTCGTAGCCGTTCTTTTCGGCAAAAAGGCGGCATTCGGTTTCCTGCTTGGCAATGCTGCTTAAAGGATTTGCCTGTTCGACACAGGCGCTGCGGCAATAAATTACCGCTTTTTTGGTTCTCATTGACATGGTTTTACTCCCTTGCTGTTGCACAACAAGACCACCTTGATGGTGATCGGGGAGTTCGAAAAACCGTGTTTACTCGGTTTATGTACGCCTTTAGGTTTTCACCCTGGACATACGCGCACATCTCCCCGACCAGAAGCAAGTCAGGGAACATGAATTACGGATCATGCACCCGGTAAACAAAGGAGTTTCGACACTCCCGGAACATCACTGTTCCATTACCAATGGTACTCGCTCTGGCAGCGAATGGGAACCGCCATCATGCTGATAGTGCTCACATAATTGCGCTGGATGCAAGCCAAAAGCCATACATAGCAATTCCCAAAACCGACGACTGAAAGTGTCACAAAACGATACTTTAAGAAACTGTATCCGAATAATTGAGGCCATAAATGAGTCAAGACGTCACCATTCAGCGCGCCGCCGTGGTGGCGGAAGCCCGGCGCTGGATCGGCACGCCTTATCACCACCAGGCGGATGTGCTGGGCGCAGGCGTGGATTGCGGCATGCTGCTGGTGCGCGTTTATGTAGACACCGGCGTCGTGCCGCCGTTCGATCCCAGGCCTTATTCCCCGCAATGGCATCTGCACCGCGATGACGAGCGTTATCTTGGTTTTCTGCTGGAGCGCGGCATAGAGGTAACTAACCCAAAGCCCGGCGACATCGCGGTGTGGAAGATTGGCCGCGCCTTCGCGCATGGCGGTGTGGTCGTCGGCTGGCCACTGGTGGTGCATGCCTATCAGCCGGAAGGCCGCGTGGTGGAATCCGATGTGTCGTTGCCTTCACCGTTATCCGAAAACAAGAGGCAGCGCTTTTTTAATCCGTGGGGGCGGCCATGAGTTGGCTTTTTGGCGGTGGGAAGGCACAGAAGCCGGAATTTACCGATATCGCCATCAATACGTCCATCGCCACCTTGCCGGTGCCGATGATTTGGGGTCAAGCAGCCGGTGGTATCAACCTGCTATGGTATGGCAACTTCCGGGCTATAGCGCAAAAGGTTCACGGCGGCAAAGGCGGCGGCAGCGGATGCTTCGCGCCGGAAACATTGATATCAACGCCACGCGGCCTGCGCCCGATTGCCGAGTTAAAACGCGGCGATGCCGTGTGGTGCGTCAATCCCAACACCGGCGCCAGGGTTTTTGGCCATGTACGCCTTACCCATAAGCATGACGTTGCTGAAAGCCACGACCGTATGCTGCGTATTCGGCATGAGCGCGGCGAACTGCACGTTACCGAAAATCATTATCTATGGAAGGATGGCACGGAGAAGATTGAGGCTAAGGACTGGCAGGTCGGCGATACGCTGGTTTTTGCGGGCTGGCTTGCATCTAAAATAAAGGAAATCGTTTCCGCGCCCGATATCGAATTCACCTATAATCTCACCATTGAACCGCATCACAATTACCTTGCGGATGGTGTGCTGGTGCATAACGGAGGCGGTAGCAAAACCGGCAGCTATGATTATCAGACCGGCCTCATTCTTGGCATTTGCTGCGGCCCGATCAACGGCTTCGGCAACATCTGGAAGGGCAAGGATCAATATGGCAGCCCTGGCGCACTCGGCCTGACCGCCTTTCTCGGCACGTCATCGCAGACGGCGTGGGGCTGGCTGGTTTCCTATAATGCCGCGCAAGCGCTGAATTACCACTATATCGCCTATCTCTGCTCGGCCAATTTCGATCTCGGCTCCAACGACGCGCTGCCGCAGCTGAAAGTCGAAACCTACGGCGCGCTTTATAACACCGGCATCAACGGGCGCGGCGATGCCGATATTCCGCTGGTAGCAGAGGATTACCTGATCGGCACTCATGGCGTTGGTTTGCCGTCGAACTGCATCGATAACGGCTCGTGGTTTTCCGGCCCGGATGCCACCACCACCGGCGATGCGTCATGGCAAACCTACTGCCGAGCGCTTGGCCTCGATTTTTCGCCGAGCCTGGCGTCGGTAGAAAAAGCCAATGACGTGCTGGCGCGCTGGTTTCAGATCACTAACACCGCGGCTGTATGGTCAGGTTCGGTCTTAAAAGCCATTCCTTACGGCGATTTGCCGGTAAGCGGCAACGGCTATGTATTCGTGCCGAATGTCACGCCGGTGTATAATTTAACCGATAGCGATTACGTCCGGCCTAGCAACGCCGATCCGGTGCAGCTGATACGCTCCGATCCAAACGACGCCTATAATTGCTTCCGGCTCGAATTTTCCGATTGCACCGTCCTTTATAATGCCAACATCGCCGAGGCGCGCGACCAGGCCAGCATCGAGCAGTTCGGCCTGCGCGTTGCCGACCAGATACAGGCCGACGAATTCACGCAAGCCACCGTTGCTACCACCGCTGCGAACCTGATTTGCCAGCGGTCGGTTAATATCCGCAATACCTATACGTTCAAGCTGTCGTGGGAATATTTCCTGCTGGAGCCGATGGATTTGGTCACGCTTACCGATACCGGCATGGGTATGATCGAAGTGGCTGTGCGCATTACCTCCATTGAGGAAGATGACCAAGGCATTTTGACTATCATCGCCGAGGAATTTCCTTCCGGCACGGCGACAACCGCAGCTTATTCGACGCAGACCAATAGCAGCAACCTCACCATCAACCCCGCTACCGTTCCGGATTCGGTTAACACGCCGGTTATTTTTGAGCCGGAGGCGACGCTTACCGGTGGCGTGGCGCAGGTGTGGATTGCCGCTTCCGGTGGTGCTGCTGGCGTAGCCGATCCGAATTGGGGCGGCTGTAATGTGTGGGTCGCAACGGATGGCGTCAATTATTCAATGGTTGGCACGATCACCGGCCCGGCGCGCATGGGCGTGCTTACCGCCACGCTTCCGTCATTCAGCGGCACCAATCCCGACACCGCCGACACGCTGGCGATTAATCTTAATGAAAGCGCCGGTACGTTATCATCAGGCACCTCTGCCGATGCTGCCTCTTACCAGACGCTTTGCTATTGCGGTGGCGAATTGCTGTCCTTTGAAACGGCGACGCTGACCGGCACAGGATTATACAATCTTACCACGCTTTACCGCGGCCTCTATGGCACTGCGTCCGGTGCTCACAGTTCGGGGGCGCAGTTCGCGCGCCTGGACGGTGCCGTTTTTGAATACGATCTGCCGGAAGCCTATGTCGGCGTACCCATTTACATTAAGCTGCAGAGTTTCAATATATGGGGCGGCGGCGTGCAG
The DNA here is from genome assembly GCA_028873525.1 of Pseudomonadota bacterium. Lineage (GTDB taxonomy): Bacteria > Pseudomonadota > Alphaproteobacteria > Rickettsiales > SXRF01 > JABDCD01. The sequence goes on along the minus strand of JAGWIM010000030.1, from coordinate 12,907 downwards.
GATTTATCGGCCTGCACGGCGTACACCTACACGCCGGTCGGCACCGGCTTTCCTCTTTTAAGTTCAAGCGGCAGCTATGGCGGCATCACCTATAACGCCTCCGGCCAAGTGGTGGCCGTGGCGTCGGGCGCCGGTGTCAACCCTTACGATATCGCGGGCTATTTGCCGGGCATTCCTACGGCGGGGCAAACCCTGTTCCGCGTGGAAATGGTGCGCGCCGTCACGCTGCCTGCCAGCCTCACCGGAAGTCGCGCCGTTTGCCAGACCGCACCGACTGCCGCAGTGACGCTACCGATCAAGCAGAACGGCACGTCGATAGGGAGCATCAATTTCGCGGCCAGCGCCACGACCGGCACGTTCACTTTTGCCAGCCAGGTGATACTGAACCCCGGCGACGTGCTGGAGCTCGACGCGCCGAACCCAGCCGACGCTACTTTTGCTGGCCCCAGCTACACCATCACCGGAACGAGGTAATTATGGTCGAAATTTTTTGGGACGGGTTCGATAAATACGGCCCGGCGAATATGTACACCAACTACTCGACCATGGGCGACGAATGGACAAGTGTTCCTTCTGGTGGTTACGGGCTGCTGGTCGCCGGTCGGTTTAGCAATAGCCTGGCGCTGAACCTTACCTACGGCTATACCGCCAGCCGCACGCTGCCCAGCAACTATTCGCGCCTGATCGGCGGCGTCGCCATGCAGCCCAGCCTGGCAGGCAACTGCGGCGTTATATTCACCGATGTCGGCACCGACCAGTGCTCTGTAGGGTTTAATTCTTCCGGCAAACTTGTTCTATGGCAAGGCGGCCTCGGCGGCACGCAGATCGCCATTTCATCTGCCTCCATCACCGCCAATAGCTGGCACTATGTCGAATGGGATTTGACCTTCGCGTCGAGCGGCACCTACACCGTCTGGCTCGACGGTGTGCAGGTGTTCACCGGCAGCGGCAATCTTAAAACCAGCAGCAATTCCTACGCTAATTCGTTGATACTCTATGGCAGCAGCAGCGGCACCGGAGGTAATTTCGATGATATGTATCTGTTCGATAGTACCGGCTCCACCAACAATGCCCAGCGCGGCGATAGCCGGGTAGAAACGCTGTATCCTACTGCCGACGCATCGGTTGCTTTCTCACCAAGCCAGGGAGCGATTGGCGCTTATTACAGCCTACAGGGATTGACTGGCTATATGTCGGCCAACATTCTGTTCTTACGCAAATTCACGGCTCCCGTGTCGGGAACCTTGAACAGCATCAGCATCATGCCGCAGGCCTCGTCTTCGGGAGCCAATTTCAAACCGGCTGTTTATGCCGACAATAGCGGCTCACCTGGCACATTGCTGTCGGGCGGATCAACGGTCACCGGCTGCACCTCCGGCACGGCATTGACCTTGCCGCTTACGACCGCACAAAGTTTAACGGCAGGCACCAGCTACTGGATCGGCTATGTTACCGACACTTCGCTCGCTATGCAGCGCCAGGATGCCACCGGCTTTGTGACCAGTGCCGGTTATACCGCCAGCATCACGTTTTCAAGCGCGCCACCATCCACCGCGCCTAGCATGAGTTCCGGCCAGTACAGCGTGCAGGTATGGGGCAATGTCACCGGCATGAGTACCAATTACTCCGAAACGAACGAGGTGCCCGCTGGCGGTGATTTAAGTTGTGTTACCTCAAGCACGGTCGGTGCCGAAGACCGCTATAATTTCGGCTCCTTGAGTTCCACACCGGCCAATATCGCCGGTGTCAAAGTATCGGCGCTGCTGCGCAAGACCGATAGCGGCGCGCGGACGGTAACGGTGCAGCTTAAATCCGGCAGCATGGAAGTGACCGGCTCATCGCAAACACCGACTACATCCTACCTTTATTTTGCTAACTATCAGGATACCGACCCCAACACATCGGCGGCATGGACGGCAAGCGGTGTTAATGCTGTGTCGGCCGGAGCGAAGATTGCAACGTGACAAACGTCAACCTTACACAAACCGCGATTGAGGTTCTGCGTCAAGGTCAGCCGGGCATCAATCAAAGCCAGGTTGCCGCCGAAGTGTTACGCGGCGGCGTTCCCTCGGTCACGCTGGGGCAAGCGGCGGTCGAGGTTCTGCGCAGCACGCTTAATGCCGCGCCGGTTGCCATCAACGCAAGTCAGCTTGCCTTGGAGGTTTTGCGGCAGGGGCAAGCGGGAATGTCTCTCAGCCAGCTTGCCGTCGAAGTTTTATATGGCAATGGCGGCGGCAGCCACACGGCTGTCGAGCCGTATTTATGGATCATGACATAGGAGTGTATTGTGGCTTTATCCCTCGAATGGGCTTGTGGCTTCGAGCAATTCGCCGCCATCAGCGATCTCAATCAGATTGCAGAACCATGGACTGCTCAAGGCTTTTTCCCCCAATTCATGACCATTTCCACCACCACCGGGGTTCGCTCCCTGCAAGGGAATGGTGTTACCCCGAAGGCGCTGAACCTTGGCAGCTATCTAAGCTCTGGTGTGCTGTGGACGGTGCCCAATATCGGCACGCGCTATTTAGGCATGGGCTGGTATATATCTTTGCTGCCATCTGCTGAAGCTACTCTTTTACAATTCACCGCGACGCCGCCGAGTGTTTTAAGCAGCGCGGGCACGGACGGCTTTCGCATCACGCTTGACAATACCGGCACCATCCGCATACGCCAGAATTCAACCAATGCGGTGCTGGTCACGTCATCGGCTTATGCGGTTAGCTCCAACACGCAATATTGGCTGTCGGTTTCCTGCAATCCGAATTCCGGCTGGGTGACGTTCGCTTTGAATGGCACCATTATCGCTACGGCAACCATCGGCATCAACTTTGCGCTTCAATACATCACTATCGCAGGGGTGGGTAACGGAAATCTCGTCATTGACGACTTGGTTTCCTATTCCACTGATGGCAGCGACACCGCATCCACGCTTGTGCCGCCGCGTTCGGTATGGACAAGCCTGCCTAATGCCGTAGGCGACCAGACCCAATGGTCGCGCGTGGGCGGCGCGGTGGCTAATTGGGCGTCGGTCGATGGACAGGCGTACCAAACCACCACCTACAATACTACCAACCAGACCGGCACGCTGGATTATTACAACACTACCGATCTGCCTGGCGCTCCCACCGTAATCGACGGCGTTGTCGTCACGGCCTGCGCCCGCAAGGAGGATTCCGGCGCGCGCGATCTTAAATTACATGCCCGCGTCAATGGCGTCGATGACGTTTCTTCGCCGTTTACCCTGACCACCGGCGCGGCCTTCTGGTATTTATCGGCCACATTCACGCAGGCGCCCGGCAGCGTCGCCTGGACGCCCTCGGCCATTAATCTCTGCCAGCTGGGATTGGAATCGGCTTAATGGGCACGTTCGGAGATGTCGAGCAGATTGCCCTTATTACCGTTGGCGACGGGCAGAAGCAGGTAGGCGTAGAGCAAATCGCGCTTGTTACCGTTGGTGACGGGGCGAAACGTATCAGCGTAGCCGCGGGTGCCGTCATCATTGTGGGTAACGGGCCGGGCATCGCTGATATCGGTCAGGCTTCTCTTACCACTGTCGGTAACGGCCCCGGCATCGCCGATATCGCGCAAGCCGCCATGGCCGCTGTTGGTGACGGTTTGGGCGTTGCCGATATTGCGCAAGCCTTCACCTCCGTGGTTGGAGCATGATGCAAATCGTTTGTTAAGCGGCCTGCGGCTCCAGCCTACCGATTTCGTTAAGTTTGCCGGTGATCTCGGTGGGAAGCATCTGATCAAGCGGCAGGCGCAGAAAGGCTTTGATGCGGTATTCGAGCAGGTCATAAACATGCTGGAATTCCGCCAGGCGCTCGGATTCCGAACCTGCGTATTTGGCCGGATCGGGCAGACTCCAGTGTCCCCTGATCGGCTTGCCGGGGAACAGCGGGCAGGATTCCGCTGCGCTCTGGTCGCAGACGGTAATGACGATGTCGATGGGCTTACCTTTGAATTCGTCCCAATGCTTGCTGCGCAGGCCGGAGCCAGGAACACCTTTGGATAATAGTGTTCTTACGCTGAATGGGTGCAACGTGCCGGTCGGGAAGCTCCCGGCGCTAAAGGCAATGAATTGATCTTTGCCGAGATGATTGAGCAGTGCCTCAGCCATGATGCTGCGGCACGAATTGCCGGTACATAGAAATAAAACTTTCTTCATTTGCTTCCTCCCGCAGCGCGGAATTATGGCAAGCAATTCTAAAATTTCAAGATGTCTCGTTATTTTTTTTCAACCGCCAATACGCAGTGTCAATAACTACTAGGAGGAATTATGACCGAAGAAACCGAAGCCGAAAATCTTGAAGTCCACGTCGCCGTCTGTTCCGAGCGTTACAAGTCGCTGTCGCAGCGGCTCGACCGTATCGAGCACGCCCTATGGTGGATGCTAACCACCATCATCATGGCGATGGGTGGGATGCTGTTTGAAATGTTCATTTTAATAGGGAAAAAAGTGATATGACGATCAGCACATTGGGCCATAATACGCAGATTGGGAAGGCGACGCCATTATTGCCCTTAAAATTAACACTTTTTAGATGATATAGAGCTGGAACAGTAGCATAATAGCGATTGTTGTATAAGAGGTTATATGAATAAACGGAATATTGATGCCCATGTTGGAAGTCGTCTGCGTATGCGGCGAACCATGATGGGATTGAGTCAGAGTAAATTAGCTGAGGCGATAGGCATAACTTTTCAGCAGGTACAAAAATACGAAAAGGGTTCCAATTCTATGAATGCTAACCGGCTTTATGAATTTTCACAGCTTATGCAAATTCCCGTATCCTATTTTTTTGAAGAAATTGAGAATCGTGTAGTATTTTTGCATGCCAATATTCCAAAAGACCTGGATTCTTTTTCAATGCCTTCCGACCGCGAATCTTTGGAAATTATGAAAGCCTTCAAACGCATCAATAGCTGGCCTGTGCGTAAACGGGTAGCTGACCTGGTGCGCGCAGTGTCCATGTCAGCATAACCGAGGTTCTGAGATGCAGCGTTTTTTTAACAGGCATTCATAATGAAATCAATCCGCGCCAGCGATGCAAAATCATGGGTTCATTGTCTGCGGCGAGCATGGCTCGATAATAATCCACCCCAGGGATACGAAACTATAGAGCCTAACGAATTCGACCAGCTGGTGATTACCCTAGGCAACCGGCATGAGTGGAACGTAAAACGGCAACTGGAGAAGCAATACCAGGTAGTCGAAGCGGTATCGGAAGATCACACTAGGGCATTAATGGAAGCCGGTGCGCAAATCATCTATCAGGGGAGATTGCACCAGGATGACATTATCGGTATTCCTGATTTTCTGATCCAGCATGAGTCCGGTGCCTACCAGCCCGCTGACGCCAAGCTGGCGCGCAGCGAGGAAAAGAAAGAAATTCAAATACAGCTGGGCATTTACCGCAAATTGCTTGGCAGCGGATTGAAAGCACTGGCGTTCCTCGGCACCGGCGAGGTCACTGAAATCGGCGACGAGGCTGATAAAGAAGTGGAAAAATTCCTTACCAGCATGCGCGAAATTTTGGCGCAGCCAACGCCGCCCGCCGTTCGCTATAGTGAAAGCAAATGCAAGGCCTGCGGGTATTATAATGTCTGCAAGCCACAATTCGAGGCCAAAGGGGAATTAACGCTGCTGTATGGGATAGATTCCCGTGCCGCACCGGGGTTGGAAAAGCAAGGTATCAATTCGATTCGCAAGCTGGCCGACGCTGATCCGGCGACCATCGAGGACGTACCCTACTTAAAAGGCCTCGAAAAACGACAGCGCGCCGTATTACAGGCAAAGTCTTACTTCGATGATAGTTTCCACCAGTTGAAGCCCATTGTGCTTCCAGGCGGCACCTGGATACATTTCGATATAGAGACAAACCCGCTAACCGAGTCCGGCCAGGAGCATATCTATTTATGGGGATTACTAAAGCCGCCCTATAACGGCGGCTCCTTTGATTATGTATGGACGGATTCCGATAGCCAGGATCGGCAGGGCTGGGAGGCATTCCTTGCCAAGATGGAAGATTACCGGCGCACATACCCCAACTTGGTACTGGCACATTTCTCAGGCTTCGAGCGGCAAAAAATTGAAGCCTATGCGGAACGCTATGAAATGCACGAGCATCCCACTGTCGTCTGGCTGCTGGGTGATGCCTCGCCGCTGTTCGATCTGCTGGAGGTGGTAAAGGAATGCCTGGTGCTGCCGGTGGCGAGCTACGGCCTAAAATATATCTGCAAGCACCCGAAGCTGGTGAATTTTCAATGGGACGACAACGATTCCGGTTCACAATGGTCGGTGGTGCAATTCGTCAATTATTTGATGACGCTGGTGCCAGATGATCGGGATCGCCTGAAACGCAATATCCTCACCTATAATTTCGATGACGTGATGGCGACAAGAAAGCTGGAGGAATGGCTGCGGAAATTATAATTTATCCTACTCTTGAATAAGGAAACGCGTTTTTAATTTGATAGGAAAGGAACTGGCCTTTTGACGGTGCTTTCATGAATTCATCATAAATATTTTGGCCGACATTATAATATTGATAAACTGCACCATCCTTGAATTCCACCTCAAGGGTTTGGCTGGTTTCATCATAACCGATAGAAACTATATTGCTCGACGCTACATTTTCTCTTTGCATAATTATACCTCTTCATCCTTTACCGCTGTTCTCTCGATTTTCAGTTCCGGATTTTTAGGTCTAGTAGGGGATTGACTACGCCAAGAGGCGGCAATTTGTTTGTAAATATTTTCCATATAATCCTGTGATCTTCTCTCATTCCCCCATTGTTCTGCAACTTTTGGATCGCGGCTGTTCGGCAATTTATCTGGTAAAATTATCTTGCACCGAATAGGCAATGTTGCTGCTTCTCCAGTGATAATAGCCTCACCGGTTCGGAGAATAGGAAGCATGTCCATAAGTCCAGCCAGGCTATCAGGCAAAGTGCCTTTAACTTTTGCGCGATCTGTGGGGTTAGAAAGTCTCAAACCGAAAAAAGTGCCGCATTGCGATAAAACCGTCTCGTCCACTTCAGAGGGACGCTGGCTAACTATCATCGCACCAATACCGTACTTCCTGCCTTCTTTGACAATCTGCTGAACCATTGTGCTAGCATTACTTTTTTCGCCATGCAGATAGCGGTGGGCTTCTTCCATTACCACCAGTAAAGGACGATCCAGCCCTCCCTCGCTCTTTTCTCTGCTCCAAAACAATGCAGTGTAAATTATTTTAAGTATTGATCCTATTAACCTAACCAGAACACTGCTTGGAACTCCCGATAAATCAAGAATAGTAATGGGTTTTTCGTGGCCAAGCCATTGCTTGAGTAATTCAGGTAAATCTTTTTGAGCCTTGCCATCAAGATCAGGCTCCCATTCGTCCGGATGCAGCAAAAAATCATATTGTTTATCAAGCAATCTTGATCTCAAATTTTTAAGCTGGCGTTTTATGCCAGGAGCGGCGGTATTAATAAATGGGCCTTTGTTCCCCATTGCATGGGGTTTATATTTGGGTTCCTTAAGAGTAGATGCATCACCAGCTTCAATGAGAGCAGGCTGATCTCTTTCTTGTCCTTCAAGAGTTCTTAATTCAGGATCAATTAAATCAAGCCACATTTTCTTGAGGCTATACGGTACAGGTGTATCAACAGTTAGAGAGTTTTTATCTACTCCTTCAAAGTTGTTTTTATTTGCACTCTGAAGTTTTAATTCAGTGATTTTATCATAAACATGAATCGCTTGTGTATCGTTCATTCCACCGAATAAAAATCCAACAAGTTCCTCTGCATCCAATGCCCAATAAGGGATGGCAAGTTTGTTCTCACCCTTGTTAGGATCAATTCTAAATATGCTCGCTACGTCTGAAAGAGCAGAAGAATATTCCCCGTGAATATCCAGAAGCAGCACCCGCGCCGAAGGATAATGCGATGCCCCATCCTGAGAGCCGGATATTGATCTTAAAAGACTTGCAACGGTCGTGGATTTGCCAGCCCCTGTCGAACCAAGAACCGCTGAATGCCTGGTAACAAGACGATCAAGGTCAATTTTTACTTTAATATTCTCGGCGCTTGATAAACGACCTATCTCAACATGGCCATCTTTAATGGTGCCATAAATTCTTCTTAGGTCTTCCTCTGTAACCAAATGGACATGATCACTAACATTTGGGTGTTGGCTAATGCCGCGCTCAAAAGATGTGCCTACTGATTCCCCCACCAGTTGCGCCTTTATCCATCTTCCGCTCTCGTAAGGAGTGTCAATAAGTTTTTCGGGCGCAGCTTCTGCACCAACCTCACATACAATTCCATAGAGGTCTTTATACCCTTGAGGAATTCTAACAAAACTACCCACTTGCCCGATGCGGTAGGTAGTTCCATTAATAATCGCTAGCCCAGATGAAACAGATTGTGATAGATAAATACTCACCGTCGAACCGGTTACGGCCACAACATTTCCTAAGTATGTGGACGCTGTTTTCACTATACTCTCTCAACATTTAACAAGGGCGTTACGGCGGAATAGGTTTGGTCTGATTTCGAGAGGGCAAAGAAATTGGCGAAGGCGGTAAAATCGCCTAGAGTAAATACTTGGTTTCTTTCTTTGTTACGAGTCGCCCAAAAGCTAGCCCGAATATTTTGCCAATCCTTATTATCGTTATTTTTTCCTAGTTCCCATTTCCCTGCCATGCAGCTAATAACCGCCTTATCACAAGCATAGGCACTAAAATTTGATCGTTTTAGAGCAAGTTCTTTCGCGGCACTTTCTTTATCTATCTCCTGATACAGAAACGCAAAAACGCTTGCAGCGGGATTAGCTGTCAGAGCTTCATTAATCACCGCCGACACATGAGAATCGCAATATGAAAAGCCACAACTGAGTAGCAATGTATCGGGCGTCATAAGAAATTTTCTTAGCCGATCAAAAAGCGCCGTATAGGGTAATTTCTGGATATGGTCATATTTTAAATGGTCGGGATAGATCAGCTCGGACGCCTCTCTGCCTTTGCCGGAAACCAGTTCGCCTTTTTCGTTTACACCCCAACCTAACGAACCATGCAGCTTCCACAACCGTGCCCACCGAGAAGGCAAATCATCATTACTGGAAATAGATGCAGCATCAAAGAACGGCTCATGAAACCCGCTAAATCCACTAAAGAATGGGATTTTTGCATTTTCTAAAGCTTCCTCCATGAGCAAATCATAGTTGGAAGTAAAAATCTCTACGGCATGTTCTCTATCCGTCCCACCTATCCATCCGGCCAGACGATTATATGGTGTTTCATTCGATGGCAGCTTGCAATTAACGACCTCTCCTATTTTTTTACAAATCGCCTTTGCTGCATCGTCATAATGTTTCTGAGTATAAGGGCCAATTTTTTGATCAGAGCCTTTCAATGCAGAGGATAATGAGCGTATTTTTGAAAGAATATCCTCAATATTTGCCGCCTCTCCAAGACTTTTGATGACCGAAGTGACCAATGCACTTTCATCGTTAGAAAGCGATTTCTTTACGGTTTCGGTTAGCCCGGCGATAGCTGGAATTAACGGCTCATGTTTTCCTTCGGTTTTACTTATATTGATGCTGACGGGCGTTCCTGCACCAAGTAATATGCCAATCCTCTTTTTGCCTTGCGCAAGAATCTGGCGGAGATCGGACATATATTGATCTAGGTTGTGTATAGTTTCACTCATATATTTTCTTAGCCCCATTAGTCATAATTTATTCCCTCTCCACGATTTCTTGTTTATCGGCATCATACTGATAATGCACGATCTCACCATTAATCAGCAGGGTAACAGCCTGTTCAATCACTTCTCTGGGGGCGATGAACCATTCACGCGGCACATAACGTTTACCTTCGCGGTCATATAAATCAACGTCTAGACAGGCCTTGCCAAAAAAGGTGTGCAGTAGTTGCTCTAGTTTTTGAGGGTTCAGATTATAGCATTGATATGCTGAAATAATCTTGACGGGTGCATTCAGATACGTTGGTTCCTGGGCAGCATTTTTAATCCGCTCGGCAACCGGCATGGTTGAAAAGCCAATTTTATAGAGATGCTGAATAGAGTGAATATCCTGATTTTCACTGAGAGAGCGCAGTATGTAGATATAGCCAGTAGAAGTATCGCCTTCCGTGACGGTTTCAAAATCCTCTAGCAGATCATCGTCGTGGGCGGTTACTCGACGCCCATCTTTATATAGCTCCGCCGACAGTGAGCGCAGCAACATATCTGACTCTGTACCATTATCGAAAATCACCCGGAGGCGGGCATTGGTTCTGCCATTTATGCTTTCGAGCGGCCCCACCTTATCCACGTAGAGCAATATCCCTTTCAAGACGAAAAAAAGGCCTTTATCAATTTGCTGCGCTTTAGCAAAAGGCCGGAGCTTGCGTTTTCCGGCCGTTAGATCGGCATGGCATTGTTTAAAAAGTGGCTCAAATTCCTTGAAATCTTTGCACGGCTTGCGCTGCGCCACATAATCCGGCGCGTTAATTTCTTTGGGAACGTGCTTGAGGGTAAATATGCTATCCGTGCCGTCGTCTAAAATGCCCAAGTCGTCATCTGCAAAAACATCATTTATGGAGGCGATTTTCTTGCGGTTAGCGAGCAAACCGAATTCATCATGCTCAAGCAGGGCAGTGGCTTTGGCATCATCAGAGCGGAATGAATCGAGCCGCTTGTGCAGTTTGAATTCATGTACATCCTTGCTGTTAGCCTCCGGCTCCCGCTCATGCTTACGCATAAAATCGTTTATCTCCAGGAAGGAGGCTATAAGCCGCTCGTCAGGCGTGACCGCACCGCTGGCTTTTGCTTTGGTATTCAAAAGCCCTAGATCATCATCCTGGATAAGTGCGAGTAGCTTATCTTTTTCCATTACATTCCCTGTGCCCTACGTTGGGCCTTTATATACATAACCGCTTCCGCGAGGCGGCGTTCCAACGGATCGAGAGCGTTCATATTTGGCTCTTTTCCGTGCGTTTTCACAAAAGTTTTCACTTTTGGCCAGAGTAGCAATGCTTCCTCGTCTGACATCTGAATACGGGTCGCCTCGATGGTTTCCTGAATTATTTTTAACACATGGGTGGTGACGGATTTTGAGAGTATTTCAAACGCTTTTTGGAAAGGATTGATAGTGTCAATCAGATCGATATGCAGGTCGTCGATATTCACAAACTTACCGGCCATGCGGATGAAGCGCTGATCGCCCGTTTCCTTTATTTCGCCGTTTTTGATGACAGAATCCACTACCACATGCTGGCGCAGTTCCTCCACCTCGGCATCGCTTAGGTCAGGATATTTTATTTTGATGATTTTCGGAATCATCACTTTGTTAATAACTTCGGGATCAACATTGCCCGGTAACGCTTTCACCATCGTGTCGTCCTGCAATATGACGGCTTTCAGATCGTTCAAGTCAGATTCGATAATATCCTTCACCCGTTTTGAGCTAGGTTCTTTGAAGCCTTTGATCTTGATGGTGCCAGCTTCCGTTTCCTCGTCGTCCAGCAGTTTGGTTTTGAATTTGAAACTCGGCGCAAGCACCTGTTCCATCAGTAGGGAGCAGGTTATCGCTTTCAGCATGTTATTCACCGATAGTTTTACCAGGTCATCGGTTGCATCGGGCTGGGCAATCAGGTTGGTAAATTGGGCATGGTTTTTGTTACTGCTGTCGCGGGTGCAACGACCGATAATCTGAATAATTTCGGTCAGAGAACCGCGATAGCCAACGGTGAGCGCATGTTCGCAGAAAGACCAGTCGAACCCTTCCTTTGCCATACCCAGGGCGATGATTAAATCCAAGTCATCGGGGCTTTTGATGTTCCGTAAATACTCAACGATTTTATCGCGCTCCCTGGGCGTATCCTCCACTAGATCGGCTACTTTAATGATCTTGCCATCGGCATGACGCTTTACGCGCAATATGCCAGTTTTCGGGTCTTGGCTTTCCACCGTGCCGATAAAATCAAGGATGGTGTTGACCTCATCGTGCTTTTGCTTGGTGGATTCACCCGACTGCACATTCGGGATATGCAGGATGGTTTTTTTATTGGTATCCAGTATTTCGGTAATCGCAGTGGTATAGCGTCCTTGATAAAAATGATAGCCGATACCGAGCGATTTCAAATAGGTATAGCCGTTCAACTGCTCATAGTAATTGTAGGTCACCTTTATAAAGCGGGATTCTTCTTCCGGCGACAAAATGGGCACGCTATCACCCCGGAAATACGATCCTGTCATCGCTACAATATGTGCGCTGGATTTATTCATGATCGAGCGCAGCAATTCACCCAGGCGGCTATTTTCATCCGCTGAAACGTGGTGGAATTCGTCAATCGCCAGTAGCACATCGTTATAATCCGCTTCCTCGGTTGCCTCGAAAGCAAAGCGCAGCGTGGCATGGGTGCAGATCAGGGTTTTTTCATCGCTCTTTAAGAATTTGCGGAATGCGTCCACCTTGCTTTTATCGCCGCCAGGGGTGCAAAGATTACAGGCCGGGCTTACTTTCCAATCGGCAAAAAAGCCGTGTGAGGTGAGATCAGTATCGCCAAATGACCCACCGATAGATTTTTCCGGCACAGCGACAATTACCTTTTTTAAGCCCTGCTTATAGAGCTTATCCAGCCCAATAAACATAAGTGCGCGCGACTTACCGGATGCGGGCGGAGCTTTTAGCAGCAGATATTGCGCGTCGCGCGCTTCGTAGGCGCGTTCTTGCATCTCACGCATACCCATGCGGTCAATTTTTGTGCTTTCCCCTGTTTGGGCATAGGTAACGTGAACGATATCAGGCATTAGAACTGTTTCCTCTCGCCGGTTTTTAGAACAACAAATTTATCTTGCTGCCCATTTATATATTCCATGACTGCAAGCACATACTGTTCAAAATTAACATTTA
>JAGWIM010000116.1 GCA_028873525.1 Pseudomonadota bacterium | reverse complement strand
CGGTAGGCAAGCACGGGGATGAAAATATGATCGGGAAGTACGTCAAAAATCAATGCGATAACTATCAGAAACTACACACAGATCACCAGTTGGCACTGTTCTAGCCGCGAACTCAATACCCCGCTGCTTGCGGCGGGGTTGTTTATTTCAAAAATGCTCTAGGTTACATTCTCGTTAAACTGATGGGTGGTGAAGGCGTCAGGGAGAGGGAAGGTTTTCCAAGCCGGGTGCCCCAGCGAGGTTTCAGTACCGATTCACCCGGCCTGATCCATCTCCTTGAGCGCTTTCTGTGGGTCTTTGGCAAGGAAGCGCTTGATGTTTTTTGTCGCTTGGCGGATGCGTTGGCGGTTTTCAACCAGCGCGATGCGGACATACCCTTCGCCGCCGGGGCCGAAGCCGATGCCAGGCGCGACGGCGACGTCAGCATGTTTCAGCAGCAATTTGGAAAACTCCATGCAGCCGATTTTTTTGTAGGCTTCCGGCAGCGACGCCCATAGGAACATCGAGGCGGTGGGTTTTTCGACCCCCCAGCCGGCATCCTTCAGCCCGGCGGCCAGCACGTCGCGCCGTTGCTTGTACATGGTGCGTAAGGTGGTCACATACTCCTGTGGGCCGTTCAATGCGGCGGCGGCGGCGACCTGGATGGGAAGGAAGGTGCCGTAATCGAGATAGGATTTGATTTTTGCCAGCGCGGCGATGAGCTTTTTATTACCGACCGCATAGCCGAGTCGCCAGCCGGCCATCGAATAGGTTTTGCTCATAGTGGTGAATTCGGCGGCGATGTCTTTTGCGCCCTTCACTTGCAGGATGGAGGGTGGCGGATTGCCGTCGTAATAGAGTTCGCAGTAAGCGAGGTCAGAAAGGACATAAATGCCGTAATGGCGGCAGATGTGCACCAGCTGCTCGTAAAACGCCAGGTCGACCGTCGCCGCCGTCGGGTTGCAGGGGTAGTTGACTACCAGCGCCACCGGCTTCTTCTTAGCCGAATCCAGCATTTCTTTAAGGGCGTCAAAAAATGCCTCGCCCGGCCGGTTGGGGATCGTTACCACCTCCGCACCGGCAATGACGAAGCCCCACATATGAATTGGGTAGCAGGGATCGGGCACGATGAAAATGTCGCCCGGCGCGCTGATGGCCTGCGCCATGTTGGCCAGTCCCTCCTTTGAGCCGATGGTGACCACCACTTCCGAATCGGGATCAAGCTCAACGCCGAAGCGCCGTCCATAATACGCCGCCTGCGCCTTGCGCAGTCCATGAATGCCGCGCGACAGCGAGTAGCGATGCACCTTCGGATCTTTCAGCGTTTCACGCAGTTTCTCGACAACATGCGAAGGCGCTGCGGAATCGGGATTGCCCATGCCGAAATCAATGATGTCCCGGCCTTTGGCACGTGCGTGCGCCTTCATCTGATTAACCTCAGCGAAGACATAGGGTGGAAGCCGCTGGATACGATAAAATGCGTCGGTCATAAAAATTAGTCGGCGGCGGCCAACGGCAGGCTTGAAGGTTCGCTGTCGAGCGCCTGTTTATCCTGCTGCGCTGACGTCCAATCGCTCTGTAATTGTTGCATCCCCCGCGGGTTCGCCGCTCTGGCCGCCTGCAATTGCGGCGGCGTCGGCGGCACTGAGGAAAGCGCCGGATAAGGTGCTTTTTCCGCGGCCTTGTCCGCTGGCGAGAGAGTATCATCGTTGCCGCCGAACAGACGCGTAAGCAAAGACGACGCAAGCGGCGAGGACTGTTTCTGCGGTGGTTGGCCGAGAACGGCGTCTGGTTGTGTGCTGCCGGTCACGGCAGGCGGCGGCGGCACGTTTTCCGACGGCAGCACCGGCAACGATGATGACGGCGATGGTATATTTCCATACGGATAAAGTGGATTGTCAGGCAGCGGCTTGCGTACTTGCGTATTGCCGTTGTTATTGCTGTCCCCCAACATACCACCGAGGAAACTGCCCTGCGGCGGTGGCACATGGGCGGTTTCCTTGGGCGCGACCGGGTGGCCTTCCTGATCGTAATAATCATACGGGCTGGCATCAGATGGATTAATGGCTGGTGGCGGCGGTTGCACCATGACAGGCAGCGGCGCGGCTGGCACCGTCATGTCTTGCTGGTTGAGCACCGGCACACGGAGTGGTCCGACGACCCGTTGCTCCGGGCGGCTTGCATCGAATGGATTTTTGATACCCAGCATGTCACAACCGGACAGGATGGCCATGGCTGATACGGTGATTGTACACAGCGCAGAATGCCTGACGGTGGAAAAAAATCGCATTATATTAAGCCGTTGCTGTGAAGTTAAAACAACACTTTATGCAATTACCGGTTGCATAAACGCCTCTAACCTGCTTATCTAAAACTATAGCTCAGCAATCTTGGTTGTGCAATTCCCTATTTTGCATGAAATGTTTGCGCAAAATGGCTTTTTGCATCGGGCGGTGTAACCTAAGCGATTATGACTATCCAGAACCAGCCAGACCATGCTTCCCGGCACGACGCCGCTGAATTCGCGCGCAACATGGCGCAGGTGGCGGAGCAATGCCAGCGTATCATGCAGGAATTTCTGGCGCGGCAGACTGAGAACTTGCCCGACCAGCCGTTTGATCCGCTGAATGTGGGCGACGCCTTTTCAGGATTATTCGCGCGGTTGATGAGTGATCCGTCGAAGCTGATGGAAAGCCAGGCTGGGTTATGGCAGGAATATCTGAAGCTATGGCAGAACACCGCCTCGCGGCTTCTTGGCGGGGACCAGAAGCCCATCATCCAGCCGGACGACCGCGACAAGCGATTCAAGGACGCGGCGTGGGAGCAGAACACGTTGTTCGATTTTCTGAAGCAGTCATACCTCTTGTCGTCGCGCTGGGTGCAGAATTCGGTGGCGGGTGCGACCGGCGGATTGGACGCGCACACGGCGCGCAAGATTGATTTCTATACGCGGCAGTTTGTCGATGCCATCAGCCCGAGTAATTTCCTGATGACCAACCCCGAAGTGCTGAAAGCCACCATCGAAAGCAACGGCGAGAACCTCGTCAAGGGCATGAGGAATATGCTGGAGGATTTAGAGCGCGGCAAGGGACAACTGCGCATCAGCATGACTGATTTTTCCGCCTTCAAGGTGGGAAAGAACCTCGCCGTTACGCCCGGCAACGTGATTTACCAGAATGATTTGATACAGCTTATCCAGTATGCGCCGACAACGAAGGCAGTCTATAAAACGCCGCTGCTGGTTATCCCGGCTTGGATTAATAAATACTATATCCTCGATCTGCAGCCGGAAAACAGCTGCGTCAAATGGATGGTCGATCAGGGGCACACTGTGTTTATCGTGTCATGGGTCAACCCCGACGCGCATTTGAGCGAAAAAACCTTCGACGATTACATGATGGAAGGCCCGCTCGCCGCCATGGACGCCATCGAGCAAGCGACTGGCGAGAAAAGTATCAGCGTCATGGCGTATTGCCTGGGTGGTACACTGACGGCGGCAACATTGGCTTGGCTGCATGCGAAAAAACAGCAGGCGCGGGTGAAATCCGTGGTGTACCTGACGACGATGATTGATTTCGCCGAGGCGGGCGAGCTATCGGTGTTCATTGACGAAGAACAACTGCAGATGCTGGAGCGGCGCATGTCGGAAACCGGTTATCTTGAGGGATCGGAGATGGCAACGACGTTCAACATGCTGCGCGCCAACGACCTTATCTGGTCATTCGTGGTGAATAATTACCTGCTGGGTAAGGATCCCTTCCCGTTTGACCTGCTTTATTGGAATGCCGATTCGACGCGGATGCCGGCTGTGATGCACAGTTTTTATTTGCGCAATATGTACCAGAAGAACCTGTTGGTAAAATCGGGTGCGCTAAAAATCAACGGCGTGCCGATTGACCTGCGCACCATCACCACGCCGACCTATATACTGGCGACGCGCGAAGACCACATTGCGCCGTGGAAATCCACTTATATTGCGACGCAGACCTATAAGAGTAAGGTGCTGCGCTTCGTGCTGGCTGCGTCGGGACATATCGCCGGCGTCGTCAACCCACCGGCCAAGAAAAAATACAGCCACTGGGTAAGTCATAACCATGACTTCCCCAAATCGTCGGATAAGTGGCTGGAGGCGGCGGAGGAGCACCCCGGCTCGTGGTGGCCGGACTGCCATAAATGGCAGGAG
>JAGWIM010000029.1 GCA_028873525.1 Pseudomonadota bacterium | reverse complement strand
ATGTCAGGGAAGATTTTTCTCTGATACCCGCTATCCCATCCGGCTGCAACGCGGCCATTACCTCCTCCACCGCCCCCTGCTCCACCATTTTCAGGAACCGCGCATCGCAGCGGCGGTATATCTCGTCGCGCGGCAACTCCACCTTACGCAACTCGAATGCACCGGCGGGATATGGCGGCACGGCGCCCTGCCCCTGCCACCAGCTAAGCGGCCTGCCGGTGGAAAGCCAGACCTCCCAGGCGCGGATGAGCCGCTGCCTGTCATAGGCTTTCAGCCGCTCGAAAAATCCGGCGTCCACCTCCCTAAGCCGCGAGGCAAACGCCTCCCTGCCCATCTGTTCGTAATCGGAAACCGCCTGGGCGCGCGTCTGCGGCGGAATAGCGGGAATATCGGCGATGCCCTGCATCAGCGCCTTGAGATAGAGTCCCGTGCCGCCGACGACGACAGGTTGCTTGCCTTGCGATCGCGCCCAATCTATCTCCATGCGGGCGAGCGTAAGCCACTTACCGGCGGAACAGCCGTCAGACGCACTGACGATGCCATAGAGCCGGTGGGAAATGCGCGCTTCCTCCTGCGGCGACGGGCGGGCGGTGAGGATGGGCAGTTCACGATAAAGCTGCTGCGAATCGGCGTTGATGATGACGCCGCCGGTTTTTTCGGCTATGGAAAGCGCAAGTGCCGATTTCCCGCTGGCGGTCGGCCCGGCCACTATGATGATGGGGATTATGGAATTCGTTGCCACGCTGATTGCCGCTCCGGAAGGCCGCCTCACGCGGCGGCTTGCGGATGATATGGCGCGCGCGCTGGGCGCGCAAGGCGTGAATTGGATTGAGGAAGGCGTGGCGTGTGATATAGCGGCCAACGGCCAGCGGTCAGCGGTCAGTGAGCAAGTCGAACAAACACTTACTGGTCGCTGGCCGCTGGCCGCTGTGGACTGGATAGTCCAACCCCTCGCCCACCGCCGCAAAAAACTCCTCATCGCCGATATGGAATCCACCATCATCACCTGCGAATGCCTGGACGAGTTGGCGGAAATGGCAGGCATTCGTGATGAAATCGCGGCCATCACCGCCCGCGCCATGAACGGCGAGTTGGATTTCGAAACGGCGCTGCGCCGGCGCGTCGGGTCGCTGAAAGGCCTGCCGGAATCGGCGCTTAATCAGGTCATGGATGAAAAAGTGCGGCTGATGCCGGGCGCGCGCGAACTCGTTTCCGCCATGAAAAAATCCGGCGCTTATACCATGCTGGTCTCCGGCGGGTTTGATTTTTATGCTTCGCGCATCGCCGCCGAACTGGGGTTCGATGAATGGCGCGCCAACCGGCTGGAGATAAAAGACGGTGCGCTCACCGGCCACGTCATCCCGCCCATCCTCGGCAAGGAAGCTAAATTAGATGCGCTCTATGACGCCTGCAAAAAGCTGGGCATTACGCCGGAGGATACGCTGGCGGTGGGTGACGGCGCGAATGACTTACCGATGCTGCTGGCCGCCGGGCTGGGCGTCGCCTACCACGCCAAGCCGAACGTGCGCGCGCAGGCGCGCGCCAGGATTGATCACGGGGATTTACGGGCGCTGCTGTGGGCGCAGGGGTACAGGTAACCGCCGTTATCCCCGCTTCGTCCGCGCCCCGCAAGGACGACGGCGGCTACTTCTTCCCCTCGCTCGTCGGCAGGGCGACAAACGCCGTGTCCTTGTCCTGCATGACCTTGACCAGCGCATATTTGCGCCCGGCCTTGCGCGCCGTTTCGAGTGCCTTTCTGAATTCCGCCACCGTATGCGTCGGCCCGCCGTTGACATCGAGGATGACATCACCGGCGCGCATACCGGCCTTGGCCGCCTCCGAATCCCCCGCCACGTCAAGCACCGCCAGCCCTTCCTGCTTGGCGCCCAGCCCCAGTTCATCGCGCAGCGGCGCGGTCAGCGGCGCCAAACCAAGGCCGATGATGGTCTCGCTGCCTTTTTTGCTTCCGGATTCTTTTCCGGACGCGCCTTCAGCGGCGGATCCGTCCTCGCTTTCTTTCAGTTCGCCGACGGTCACTGTTATGGTTTTGGCTTCATTGTCGCGCCAGAAAGTCAGCGGCACCGACGCGCCAATCTTGGTTTCGGCGACCAATCGCGGCAGGAAGCGCATTTCACTGAGATCGTGCCCGTTATAGGAAGTGATGACATCGCCAGCCTTAAGCCCTGCTTTTTCGGCCGGGCTGCCGGGGGTAATTTCTATGACCAGGGCGCCCTCGGACTTTGGCAGGCCGACGCTCTCGGCGGCTTCGTCCGACACGTCCTGTATCTTGACGCCGAGCCAGCCGCGATGCGTGCGCCCGTATTTCTTGATCTGCTTGATGACCGGCCCCGCCACCGCCGCCGGAATGGCAAAACCGATGCCAATCGAACCGCCGCTGGGGGAGAAGATGGCGGTGTTGATGCCGATGACCTCGCCTTTTTCATTAAATAGCGGGCCGCCGGAATTGCCGCGGTTGATGGCGGCGTCGGTCTGCAGGAAATCGTCGAACGGACCGCTGTTGATATTGCGCTGGCGGGCGCTGATAATGCCCTGCGTCACCGATCCTCCGAGGCCGTAGGGATTGCCGATGGCGATTACCCAATCGCCGACACGCATGGCGTCGGAATCGCCGAACGTCACGTACGGCAGCGGTTTCTTTGCATCCACTTTGAGCAGCGCCAGGTCGGTTTTCTTGTCGCGGCCAATGATTTTCGCCTTGTATTTGCTTTTGTCCGGAAGCGTGACGGTGATTTCATCGGCGTCGTCGATCACATGGTTGTTGGTCACGATGTAACCGGACGCATCAATGATGAACCCCGAGCCGAGCGAATAGACTTCGTGAGGAGTCTCTTTATCCTGATTGTTGTTGAACTGGTTGAAGAACTGGCGGAACGGCTCGAATTCCGGCGTGTCCGGGAGGTCGGGAAACGGCATGAGTCCAGGCGCGCCGGCTTTGACCTTCTGTTCGGTCGAGACATTGACCACCGCCGGCGACAATTTATCCACCAGGTCGGCGAACGAAGGCGGCATCGGGCTGGCCTGCGCCGGAGCGGCAGCCAGCAGGCAAGGCAGGATGCAAAGGATCAGAATGGAACGCAGCATACAAATCCTCCATGACACAAATGAACGATAACCGGAAGCCGTAGCCTATAGCATAGCCGGTAAAAATTCTCAAGGACGAGCCTAATGCCCCGCCGCTCCGCCTTTTTCCATGTCTTTTAAAAATTCGTTATTCGGCGAGAGGATCATCGTCGTGTCTTTCGGCGAGAAAGCTTTGCGGTAGGCTTCGAGCGTGCGGTAAAACTGGAAGAAATCCGGATCCTGATCAAAGGCTTTGGCGTAAATGCGCGTCGCCGCGGCATCGCCTTCGCCGCGCGTAATTTCCGACTGCTTCTTCGCGTCGGCTAAAATGATGGTGCGCTGCTTGTCGGCCTCGGAGCGGATTTTCTGCGCGTCCTCCGCCCCCTGGGCGCGGAACTGCTTGGCTTCACGCTCGCGCTCGGTCTGCATACGCCGGAAGATACCCTCGGAGTTGGCGGGCGGCAGGTCGGCGCGCTTGATGCGCACGTCCGCCACTTCGATGCCGAAACCGCCGGGATTATCCTTGCTGCTTTCGACCTGCTGGTTGACCAGTGCCCGTATTTCCTGCATCAGCTCGGCGCGCTTTTCCGAAATGACGGCGGACAGCGGCACGCTGCCCAGCGCCTGGCGAAGGCTGGATTCAAGGATGGAATTGAGGCGGCTGCGCATGGTGTATTCGTTGCCGGCGCTCTGCAGGAAGCGCAAGGGATCCGTAATGCGCCAGCGCAGGAAGGCGTCGACGATGAGGCGCTTCTGGTCGCTGGCGATGACCTCCTTCGGCGCGGCGTCGAAATCAAGCAGGCGGTTGTCGTAAAAGACGACGTTCTGGACAAACGGAATTTTATATGCAATGCCCGGGGTTCTGACGATGCGCACCGGCCTGCCAAACTGCAGCACCAGCGCCTGTTCGGTCTGATCGACGGTAAACAGCGTATTGGCGAGCACTAAAAGCCCCGCCGCCGCCGCCGCCGCGCCTGCGCCAATCCACCTCATTTGCTGTCCTCCTCCGGCTGCGGCGGCTTTAATGGCGGCAGCGGCAAATACGGCACGACGCCGCTGCCGTTTTTGTCGTCAACGATCATCTTGTTCATACCCTGTAAC
This sequence comes from Pseudomonadota bacterium, assembly GCA_028873525.1. GTDB lineage: Bacteria > Pseudomonadota > Alphaproteobacteria > Rickettsiales > SXRF01 > JABDCD01. Next base: position 16,848 of record JAGWIM010000029.1, on the reverse strand, counting down.
ACATCCTGCATAGTCTCGATATACATGCGTTTGCGCGTCACGTCGCGCGATTCCCTGTATTGGTCGTAAATGGAGATGAACCGCGCCGCCTCGCCCTCTGCCTCCGCCACCGTCTGCCGCTTGTAGGCCTCGGCGTCGAGAATGATTTTCTGCGCGTCGCCGCGCGCGCGCGGCAGGATGTCATTGCTGTAGGCCTCGGCCTGGTTGCGCGCCGTTTCCATGTCGGCGCGCGCCGTCTGCACATCGCGGAAAGAATCAATCACTTCCGAAGGCGGATCGGCCTTCAGCAGGTTGACCGCCACCACCTCGATGCCGGCCTTGTAGGAATCAAGAGTCTCCTGGATGAGTTTCTTCGTATCCTGCTCGACCTGGAACTTGCCTTCGGCCAGCACGTCGGCGATTTTCGACTTGCCGATGACCTCGCGCATGGAGCTTTCGGCAACGGCTTTCACCGTGTTGTCCGGATCGCGCACATCGAACAGGTAATCCGGCGCATTCCTGATTTTCCACTGTACCTCAAAATCAATGTCGATGATGTTCTCGTCGCCGGTCAGCATCAGGCTTTCCTGCCCGACGGCGTTCTCACTGTCCTTGCCGCCGGTCGAGCGATAGCCGATCTCGACGTGGTTGATGGCGGTGACGCGCGGCGTTTCCACCGTTTCAACCGGCCAGGGCAGGTGATAATTAAGGCCGGGGGCGGAGGTGCGGGCGAACGCGCCGAAGCGCAGCACGACACCCTGTTCGTCGGCGCCGACGAAATAAGTGCCGGAGGCCAGCCACAGCAGCAGCGCGATGGCGGCAATGGCCACGATGCCGCCGCCCTGCCGCCCGCCGGCGGGAAACAACCGGCGGAATAATTCCTGGCCGCGCTTCAGCAATTCATCGAGATCAGGCCCTTCCGGCGGCGGCCCTTCCTGGTTTCCGCCGCTTGGCGGGCGTCCCCATGGTCCTTGCATATGGTCGTTTTTGTCGCCCCAAGCCATATTAACCCCGCATATATCCCCGCACTCGTTGCGGGGTCTGGTATTTGTATATGTACTGCCTATACTATAGAAAAGAATTTCAAGCAAATGGTCGCCCTGTGATGCCGCCTGAAAAACCGGACCCCGCGATAAACGCGGGGATGAAGAAACCAGCCGTCTGGAATTTTACGCCGCTTGAAGGCGTGAAGCGCATCGTCGCCGTCGCGTCGGGCAAGGGCGGCGTCGGCAAATCAACGGCGGCAGTGAATCTCGCCCATGCGCTGACGCGCCTGAAGCAGCGCGCCGGGTTGCTCGACGCCGATATTTATGGCCCCTCCATTCCGCGCATGATGGCGCTTTCCGGCCAGCCGGAAATCAAAGACAATAAAATGCAGCCGCTCATTGCCCACGGCATCCCCTGCATGTCGATGGGATTCATCACCGGCGGCGAGGCCGCCATCATGCGCGGCCCGATGATCAGCAAAACGCTGTACCAGTTGCTGCGCTCCACCGCGTGGGGCACGAAAGAAAACCCGCTCGACATGCTGCTGGTCGATATGCCGCCCGGCACCGGCGACATCGCCCTCAGCATGGCGCAGCAGGTGCCGCTCGACGGCGCGATCATCGTCACCACGCCGCAACAGGTCGCCGTCGTCGACGCGCGCAAGGCATTACAAATGTTCCAGAAAGTGCATGTGAAAATACTCGGCGTCGTTGAAAATATGAGCGGCGGCATGTTCGGCGCCGGCGGCGGCAGAAAGCTGGCGGAGGAAACCGGCGTGCCGTTCCTCGGCGCAATCCCGATCGACGCGGCAATTGTCGAAGCGGGAGATGAGGGAAAGGTATATGAGGGAAAGTGCGCGGAAACATATGCGGAGATTGCCGATACATTGCGGGGCGCCGCCGGGCGTCAGTCATAATTTCACTATTCTTTAACATTTCAATGGCATAATGCCACATTGAGCTTTGGCGTGACAAATGCGCCAGGCTGAGCCGGATGTGCAGGTTTTCGAGAACCGCAACGCAGCGGAAACGCAGAAAATCACCCATGCCGGCGCGCCTGGTAAAATATGTTAGCCAAAGCCCGGTTCAGCATCATGAGCAGCCTATGGCCAAGCCCGGCGCCCGCGACGACATGGAAAATCTTCCCGCCCACGGCGCCGATGCCGCCGGTAACGCCCGGGAAACGGCAAAACTTTACGAATTCCTGCACCGCTACGCGCCGTCACGCCCGGGCGCCAAGCACGACATGCTGAGCGACCGCTACCGCATTGACCTGGCCTTGCCTCTTCCCGAATGGAACACCCGGCTGACGCGCGCCTACGCGGCAACCACCCCCGCCGATCCCGGCCGTCTCCTGATGGCGCATGTCTGCCCGCCGGAACATGCGCCGCGCCGCCGCGCCATCAGCCTGCTGCAATCGCTCACACACCGCTACATCCTGCCGCTGGTCGCCGCCGGCGTGGCGGAGCTGTCGCGCCCGGAGGAGCAGCGCTTCGTCGTCATCCATGAGCGCCCGGCCGGCAAGAGGCTGAAAGAATTTCTCGCCGGTCAGCCGGCGCCGCTCGACCCGCGTTTCCTCTGTGATTACCTTATCGCACCGCTGGCCGCCGCCATTCACCAGTTCGCCGAGCTTGACACCGCCCACGGCCTGATCAACCCGGATAATATCTACGCCGGCGACGTGCCCGTGCTCGGCCCCTGTGTCCTGGAGCCATGCGGCTATGCCCAGCCATTTGCCTATGAAGCTCCCGAACGCCTGCTGGCGCTTCCCGCCGGCAAGGGCGACGGATCGGCGGCGCAGGATTATTACGCGCTGGCGGTGGTGGCGCTGTATGCGCTGCATGGACCAGCGCATTTCGAGGGAATAACGCCCGAATCGCTGGCGCGGACAATGTTCCGCGAAGGCGTGTACGCCGCGCTGACGCGGCATAGGGACGTGCCGGAAGCGTTCGATGATTTTTTCCGCGGCCTGCTGACGCAGCATCCCAATGACCGCTGGGATTACGCCCATATCAAGTCGTGGCTGGAAGGCAAGCGCTTCAACGTGCTCGAACCGCCGCCGCCCGCCGAAGCGGTGCGCCCCTTCGAGTGCGGCGACCAGCGCGCTTACACGCGCCGCGAACTGGCCTACGTCCTGAGCCAGGACTGGAACAAAATGGCCGCCCTGGTGCAGAATGGCCAGATCATGCACTGGGTATCGGCCTCGCTGCGCGACAGGGAGCTGTCCGATAACATCGCGCACCTCAGCCGCCATACCCTGGAGCTTACCGGCAGGAAGGGGACGCAGTTGGCCGAGCAACTCATATGCGTCCTGATGCTGCTCGACCCGAAGGGGCCGATACGCCTCAAAAACATGTCCTTTCACGTGGACGGCATCGATTCCCTGAGCGTCGACCTGTACGCCGCGAAGGAACAGCACGACCTGCAGATGCTGGCGACGTTTATCGGCTCCAATCTCACCGCCTACTGGCTGGAACAGCAGCGTAAGGACGAGGCGTATACCGCGCCGGCGGCAGTGGCCGCCATCCTGACCCGAATTGACCGGCTGCGCGCCTATATCCGCAACGCCGGCTATGGCTTCGGCATCGAACGTATGCTCTATGACCTGAATCCCGAACTCCCCTGCTTAAGCCCGATGTTTTCCGGTGAGCACATCCACACCCTGCCTGCCCTGCTGACGCGGCTCGACCGGATGGCCGCCGCCAGGGCGCAGGATGATGACCCCATCGATCGCCACATCGCCGCCTTCATCGCAAGCCGGCTCGGCATCGCCCATGACCTCCGGATCCATGAATTAGCCGCCCTGCCGGCGCTGGCGGACAACCGCGCCGTTATCGCGCTGCACCTGCTGTCGCTGGCGCAGAAAGAAACGGAAGGACTGCCCCTGCCCGGGATCACCCACTGGCTGGCCTTGCGCATCCTGCCGGCGCTGGAGAGCATTCACAGCCGCATATTGCGGCAGAAACTGGGGGCGCTGCTGGCCGACCGCGCCGGGTCCGGCTATACGCAGCTTCTTGCCGACCTCATTGTCAATGCCGGCTACGCCGGCGCCGACCTCGCCGGCTTCCACAAGGCGCAACTGGCCTACCAGGCCAACGCCGTCAAAATAGACGCCTACCGCAAAGGCACGCAGATCAGTCAGCAGAGCGCCAGGGTCGGATTCGCCATGGCCAAAGCCTTCGCTTACCTGGCGGTGGCGTTCATCCTGTTATCGATTGCGCGGGAAAACGGCTTATGAGCAAAACAACCGCCAGGGCGTGGATGCCGTTGTTCCTGTCCATCTTCGGCATCCTGGTCGTCACGCTGCAACTCGGGGTTGTTTTCCTCCTGCTGGCGCTGCTGCCGGCCATGATGGCCTGGTTTACCGACCGCGACAAGGGCAAGCCCACCTTCAAGGTCGTCGCCGCCTGCAATCTCGCCGCCACGCTGCCGTCGCTCGCGCCCATCCTGCAGGCGACGCTGCATATGAGGCATTACGACGTCGGGCCGCTGATGGGCGATCCGGCCAACTGGCTGTATGTCTATAGCGGCGCCGCCGCCGGCTGGGGGCTGGTGTATCTCTGCCGCTTCATCGCGCTCTTCGTGGTAACGCTGATGTATGAATACCATGCCGCCTCCCTTGAAAACGCGCAGAAGCGGCTGGTCGATGAATGGGGACAGCAAATCCTGCGCCCGCCGGGGGAGTAAATGGGTTAAGCCACGCCGCGACCGCGATGACCAGGGCTGCCGTTATAGGTATGAAAAATTTCTTTTGCGGTATTATAAAAACCCTCAAGGACAGCCACTTGTATCTCCTTTTGCTCATCACCTTCGACAACTTTCCCTGCATGTCTTAATATCGCCCCGGTTCGATCCACTGATGACGATAATTTAATGCCGCGTATAGCTTTTTGGGGTTTGGTTGATGTTGCCACAGCGCCATGAAAATCATTACCAATAAGACCAGCCGATTTAAATATATCGTCATCAGCAAAAAGCGTTAGTTGCCCATCGGATGATTTATGGATAAGTCGACCTATAGATTCTATCGTTGCAGCGGCCTTTACTAATTTTTTCTGCTGGATTGCTGAAGCTTGTTCTCCTGCCTTAAGTCTAAAGAAAGTAGCCAAGGACGCTACCAAATGATCCAATTCGCTCATGCCACCGATTCTATACACCGCAAACTCTGCAAGGCCTTCCATAGCCATGCGAAAATCTTCTTCCCTGTGTTTTTCATCATTAGGCATGCGTTATCTCCTTAATTTGACTAGTGAGTGTAACACATACAAGTTAACAACCGATAAATGAAGAATGGTTATATAATCAATTGATTAAACAGCCGTAATCCACCCCCCGCCCAATAACCTCTCTCCCTCATATGCAACGCAGGCCTGGCCGGGCGATATTGCGCCCTGCGGCTCGGCCAGCGTCACGCGCGCGCGGCCATCGTCCAGCGGCGTGATGGTGGCCGCCGCGCCGGCGTGGGCGGAGCGGAGTTTTACTACCCCGCCGAACGGCGGGGTCTGGCGTGAACCAGCACCGTACCCCGCAACAAGTGCGGGGTTGAACCAATTACATTCCCTGATTACAAACTCCTGCCTGAGCAGCGCCTCCTTCGGGCCGGCGACGACCTGTTTTTTCGCCGCGTCGAGCCGTATGACATAGAGCGGTTCCTTATCCGAAATGCCCAGCCCCTTGCGCTGGCCGACCGTGTAATTAATGATGCCTTCATGCGCGCCCAGCACGCTGCCGTCGATATGAACAATCTCACCCGGATCCAGCGCGCCGGGGCGGAGTTTTTCAATGACTTTGGCGTAGCCGCCGCTCGGCACAAAACAAATATCCTGGGAATCCGGCTTATCGGCGACGGTGAGGCCGAAGCGCGCCGCCAATGCCCTTGTTTCATCCTTGCTTTTCAAATGCCCGAGCGGGAAGCGCAGGAAATCGAGTTGCTCCGGCGTCGTGGCGAACAGGAAATAGCTCTGGTCGCGGGCGGGATCGGCGGCGCGGTGCATTTCCGCCCTGCCCTGTTCGATTTTGCGCTGCACGTAATGGCCGGTGGCCATGCAATCGGCATTCAGGTCGCGGGCGGTTTGCAGGAGGTCTTTGAACTTGACCGACTGGTTGCATTTGACGCAGGGAATCGGCGTTTCGCCTGCCAGGTATGTCTCGACGAAATCGTTCATTACGCTTTCCTTGAAGCGGCTCTCGTAATTGAGCACGTAATGCGGAATGCCGAGCGTTTCCGCGACGCGCCGCGCGTCATGGATGTCCTGACCGGCGCAGCAGGCGCCCTTTTTGTTCACCATCGCGCCGTGATCATAGAGTTGCAGCGTGATGCCGATGACATCGTATCCCTGCTCTTTCAAGAGCGCCGCGACGGCGGACGAGTCCACCCCGCCCGACATGGCCACCACCACGCGCGTATCGGCGGGATTTTTGTTGGGGATGAGAGGGGTCATGGATTTTTGACGGCATGTTTGTCAAGCCATGCGGTCAATTGTTCCTCATCCATTAACCCCTCGGCTACGGATAGAATAGCGGTAAACCGCTCCTCATCAGTTGCCTTTATGACGAAGCCGTTTTTCATAAGAAATAAAAAGCATGTTACCAAGGCCGTGCGTTTATTGCCGTCAATAAATGTATGGTTTTTGGCGATGCCGAAGGCATAGGAAGCCGCTAATTTTGTAAGCGAAACCACCTGATTATAATGATAAGCGTTCAGCGGACGCGCGATGGCGGATTGCAGCAAGCCCATGTCGCGCACACCCTCGCTGCCGCCAAATTCGGAAATCTGGCGCTGATGAATTTTCAATACGGTATCTTCCGAAACCCATTTCGGCTCAATCATCATAGAGATATTCGCGGATGATTAGTTATCGGCCAGTTTTCTGAGAACGTTGCGATTTTCGCCGATGATTCTATCCACCATGTCCATATCGTTGACGAACTCGGTATCGTACGGCCTAAGCTCAATGCCGCCGGGAATGTCGGTGGCATAGAGCGTATCGCCTTTATCGACGTGCAGCTTCGTTAGAAGCTCCTTGGACAGAATAACGCCGACGGAATTGCCGATAGTCGTGATTTTGAGCGTGGTCATAAAGCCTCCTGATGGTTATAACATAGGTTATAATATAACATATGTTATAACATGTCAAGGTGCATCACCGCGAATAGCGGAAGCCGAAAAAGCCGAGAATACCGGGGACAATCAGCCCAATCCAGCTTACCCACATCGGGACAAGCCAGCCATCGATGATGATATCCCAACCCGCCGCCAGCCGCCACACATGCACCAGCGCGACGATGGTGAAAATAATGCCGACGATGAGACTATAGGCCTTCTGGGTCACAGGCACCTCCAAACAGCTTGTAGAGGATAACCTATAAATATTCCATAGGAATCTGGTTACTGCCCCACCCCCTCCCCCTTCCCCTTCACCCTGTCCGCCAGCGCGGCGGACATGAATTTATCCAGATCGCCGTCCAGCACGCCCTTGGTGTCGGAGGTTTCGATGTCGGTGCGCAGGTCTTTGACCAATTGGTAGGGATGGAGGACGTAAGAGCGTATCTGGTGCCCCCAGCCGATATCGGTCTTGGTGGCGTTCAGCGCGTCGGCCTTTTCCTCGCGGATGCGCAGCTCGCGCTCATATAAGCGGGCTTTGAGCATCTGCATGGCCTCGGCGCGGTTGGCGTGCTGGCTGCGACCGGTCTGGCATTTCACCACGATGCCGGTCGGCAGGTGGGTGAAGCGCACGGCGGATTCGGTTTTGTTGACGTGCTGGCCGCCGGCGCCGCCGGAGCGCATGGTATCAATCTTCAGATCCTTTTCATCAATGACTATCTGGATGCTGTCGTCAATCACCGGGTACACCCACACCGAGGCGAAGCTGGTATGCCGCCGCGCGTTGGAATCATATGGAGAGATGCGCACCAGCCGGTGCACGCCGGATTCGGTTTTCGCCCAGCCGTAGGCGTTGTGGCCGGAAATTTTCAGCGTCGCGGATTTGATGCCGGCTTCTTCGCCGCGATTCTCATCAATCAATGCTGTTTTATAGCCGTGCTTGCCGGCCCAGCGCACATACATGCGTGAGAGCATCTCCGCCCAGTCCTGCGATTCGGTGCCGCCGGCGCCGGAGTTGATTTCGATGAAGCAGTCGTTGGCGTCGGCCTCGCCGGAGAGCAGGCTTTCGATTTCGAGTTTATGCAATCCGGCGGCGACATCAGCCAGCGCCGCCTCGGCCTCGGCCAGCATGGCGTCGTCTTTCTCGTCCTCGGCCATCCGCGCCAGATCAAGATTGTCCTTGAAGTCCTGGTCGAGTTTTCCGTAACCGGAAATCAGCTCGTCGAGATGATTGCGCTCGCGCAGCAGGGTTTGCGCTTTTTTGGGGTCGTTCCACAGGTTCGGGTTTTCGGTGAGCGCGTTTAATTCGTCGCGGCGGCGCAGGGCATTATCCCAGTCAAAGATACCTCCGCAGGTGTGACTGCGACTGCTTTATTTTCTCGGAGAGATTGAGGATTTCAGCTTTCATGCAATGGTACCCGGTGTTGCGTGCGCGGCACTCGGTTCAACGGTAATGCACCGCGCACCGGGTACCGCAATGTTTAATACAACGCCCCCGTGCCTTCGGTCGGCGGGAGGGGGGCGGAGTCTGAAGCACTCCCGAGCCGGTGTGCGCACAGACGGAATCACCGCGTCAGCGACGATGAAAACAAACAGCCCGGCCGACGGTGCCGTTCCTAGATATTTTTGTACGCGATCGGGAGCTTGGTATTTTTGTCGAGCACCATCGTGCCGTCCTCGAAGGCGGCGGCGATGTAGCGCCCGACGCCGCGCATGATGAACAGCACGGGCTTGACGACCTTGCCGTTATACTTGCGCAGCTCGGTGACTTTGCCGCGCGCTTCCGGATTATTTTTGCTGCTCATGGGATGACTTTCTGTTATACTCGTTTTCGGAGTGGGTGTAGTTTTAGTAACATCAAATAAAGACGCAAGCATTTTTATAGGGTTTTTACCGATTTTTTTTGGTATTGATTCCCGTTTTTTCCTTATTATTTTGCTATTATTCGGCTATTATTCGGCTATTATTTCGCTATTGTTTGGCAATTTCCGGCAGGCTGGATATTTTGGGGTGAGTCCCATATAATACATTGATATGAAAATGCATTTACGTTATTTTCTGGCGGCGGCATGGCTGACCGGCTTCACTGGCGCCGCGCTGGCGGCGGATGCCGGTCATAAAAATGTTCAATATGTTGTTATAAAAGGATTATCAGGAAATTACCTGTCCGGTGAATTCGCCCGCAACGATGGCGACATGGATGCCGCCGTCCGCCGCCTGGGCATCGTCCATCGCGATGATCCAAAAAATAGTACGATAACACAACAATTACAAGGACTTTTACTGTTGCAAGGTAAGGTGGATGAGGCGGTGTCGCTGGCTTCCGCCGATAGCGCGGACAACGAAAGCAGCATGTTTTCCGATCTGCTGCTGACGCTGCGGAATATCAAGAATAACAAGCTTGATCAAGCGGCTGATGTGCTTGACGCGGCGGCGGACGACCACAGTCCGCAATTATGGCAGCCGTTGCTGTCGGCGTGGGTGGAACTGGGACAGCATAAACCAAAAAAACCATTTTTAATTCAGGATTTTAGAGAAAATGTCGGCCGCGCCGCGCCGCTCGTCAATTACCATCTGGCGCTGCTTAACGCCCAGGCTGGATTCACCGCGGCGGCGGCGAAAAATTTTCGCGATGCCATCAGCGATCCAAAAAACGCGCCGGAGCGGGTGATGCGCCGCCTGATTGCCTTCTATAAACATCATGATAAACCATCATTATTAACGCCGATAGTCAAAATTTGGCGCGAAGCGCATCCGGCCGGCGGCGCGCCGGAAAACCTGGCGCCGGTAGTCACCGCAAAGGATGGCGCCGCCGAAGTGATGTTCACCCTGGGCGGCATCATGCTCGGCTCCGGCGAAACCAGCGACGCCGCTATTTATTTCCAACTGGCGCTTTATCTCAAGCCGGGCGCCGATGACGCCGCTCTGGCGCTGGGCGATGCTTACAGCAGCCTCGGCCAATACGCCAGCGCCGACCAGGTGTACGGGCGCATACCGGAAGACAGCCCGCTTTACGCCCGGGCACGGTTGCACGTTGCCGTCAACGAGGACAGCCTCGGCCAACTGAATGATGCGCTGGCGTTGCTGGACACATTGGCGAAGCGGCCGTCACAGGCCAGCGACGCCTTGATCACCAAGGGAGATCTGCTGCGCCTGCACAAACGCTACGCCGAAGCGGCAGCGGCTTATGGCGAGGGACTCAGCCTGCTGCCGTCGCTGAAGGAGGATTATTGGCCAGTGCTGTTTGCGCGCGGGGCGTGCCTGGAGCGCGAAGGCAAATGGGAACAGGCCAAGACGGAATTAAGAGAGGCGCTTAAGATCGAGCCTGGCCAACCCGACGTGCTTAATTACCTTGGCTATGGCATGATCGAACACGGCGAAACGCTGGCGCTGGCGCGCACCATGATCGAGCAGGCGGTGCGCGCGCGGCCGGATGACCCGCAGATTCTCGACAGCATGGGCTGGGCGCTTTACCTAAGCGGTGATTATGTCCGCGCGGCGACCTATGCCGAACGGGCGGTCGACCTCATGCCGGACGATGCCACGGTCAACGATCATCTCGGCGACGTTTACTGGCGCGTCGGGCGCAAGATCGAGGCGCGCTACCAATGGAAACGGTCGCTGAGCTTCTTGCCCGGGACGGCGCTGGCGGGCGACATCCAGAAAAAGCTGAAGTCAGGCTTGCCGCCGGTGGCGCTTGCCGGAAGCGGTCCGCCGCGCGTCGCTGCCCGGGCGGCGGGCGATACCGTAACGCAATAATGCGTAGGGAAACAGACGAAAAATCGGAAATTCACGGTATTGGGGGAAAGAAAGAATCCCCGGCGCCTCGGCGGCCCGATGCCGCGATTTCCTTACATATCGCCGCGCCGGCGAAGATAAATCTTTTCCTGCATGTCACCGGCAGGCGCGCCGATGGGTACCACCTGCTGGAAAGCCTGGTGACGTTCGCCGATGCAGCCGACAGGCTGGATATGGCGATGGAAGACGACCTGACGCTGGAGATCACCGGGCCGTTTGCCTCCGCCCTGACTCTCCCCCCGCAGCGGGGAAAGGAATTGAATATTGTCCTGCGTGCGGCGACATTGTTGCAAGCGCACGCAGGAAGCGGATTGGGCGCGCGGCTGACGCTGCTTAAGGCTCTGCCGGTAGCGGCGGGGCTGGGCGGCGGGTCGGCCGACGCGGCGGCGGCGCTTCGCGGTCTGCGCCAATTATGGAACCTCGATGTTGACGATGGGACGCTGGCGAATCTGGCCTTGCAACTGGGCAGCGACGTGCCGGTATGTCTGGCGTCGCGCACGGCATGGATGCGCGGCATCGGCGAAACGCTCTCAAAGGTGACGCTGCCCGCATTATGGATGGTGCTGGTGAACCCGGGCGCGGCGCTTTCGACCGCCGACGTGTTCAGGAATTTTTCCGGCGCGTTTGCGCCGCCGAAACCCGTGCCGGATATGTTCGCGTCGGTGCAGGCGTTGGTGGATTTTCTGGGCGATGCGCACAACGCGCTTGAACCGGCGGCAAGGGCGCTAGCGCCGGTCATCAGCGACGTGCTGGCGGCGTTACAGGCCGGCGGCGCGTTGCTTGCGCGCATGTCCGGCAGCGGCGCGACCTGTTTCGGGCTTTACGCCGATGCCGCGGCGGCCGATGCCGCGGCGGCGCGCATCAGCACCACGCGGCCTGAATGGTGGTGCGTGGCAGCGGGGGTGAGGTAGCGCGTTTTTTATTTAATCGTTCGTCTGCGCCCTGGGCACGGCGGGCGCAACCGGCGAAGGCGCCGCCTGCTTATCCTTGCCCGTGCGGATGTCGTGGATGATTTTACGCAGATCATCATAGGGAATGGCACCGGGGAAGAGGTGGTCGCCGATGATGATGCCCGGCGTACCGCGGATGCCGAGAGCCTCGGCAAGAGCGCGGTTTTTGTCAAGCTCGGCGTCGATGGACTTGTCCTTCATTGCCGTTTTCAGTTTCGCCGTATTGATGCCCAGTTTTCTGGCGGTATCCATCAGCATTTTTTCATCGAATTTCTCGCCGTTGCTTTTCATCAGGGCGCTGTAGAATTGAAAATATTTGCCGGGAGCGATGTGATTGACCGCCAGCGCGGCGCGCGCCGCCATCACCGAGTCCTCGGACAGGATCGGGAATTCACGGAAAACGATACGTAGCTTTTTGTCTTCGCCGGCCAGCTTGGCGATGGCGGGGAACACCTGCTTGCAATAGCCGCAGTGATAGTCGAAGAATTCGATCATGGTAACGTCGGCGGTTTTGGCGTTGCCGACGCTGGGCGACGCGGCGTCGTCGAACAATTCCGACTTATGCTTCTCCAGCGCCGCCTGCGCCTGCTTGCCGGTTTCCTCCCCCTGCTTGTCGCGCAGCTTCTGCACCGCCTGCATGATCATGCCGGGGTCGTTCATGAGGATTTCCTTGACCAGCCCGGGGAGTTCGGCGCGCGTGACCGGCGCATTGGCTGCCGCGGCGGGGGCTTGCGCGGCGGGGGCTTGCGCGGCGGCGGCGAACGACCAGAAAGCCATGGAAACGGTGGCAAGAAGCAGGCGGCGTGACGGCATGGAATCCTCCAGAAAGATGCAACGGTGAACATTATGTAGTGGGGGCGGCAAGGAAAGTATAGCTAAAAATGACGAACCTTAAAAGGGCGATTGATCCTGTTGTTTTTTCTGTTCGCGCTGCATTTGCAGCGCCGCCGCCCTGGCGTCGTGGGCGCGCTGGCGCGCCGGCGCATCTTCCTTGAGCGACGCCAGCGCTTCATCCGCCTGCTGTAACGCCATTTTCGGGTCGCCCTCAAGCAGCGCTTCCTCCGCCAGCGACAGTGCCGCCATGCCGTTGTTGCCGGCTTTGCCATAGGCGGTGGCGAGCAGATGCCAGGCATCGGCGTTTGAATTGTCAAGGAGGATGGATTTTTCCAGGTGCGCAATGGCGGACGGCACCAGCGGCGCCTCGCCCTGCGCCAGCTCGACCTTGGCGAGATCGGATAAAATCAGCGGCGAATCCGGCAGCAGCCTGACCGCTTCCTGATACGACGCCAGCGCTTCTTTGGGACGATCGTTCTCAAACAATATCTGCCCCTTCAACTCGTGGAAGAACGGGTCGTCCGGCGACTGTGCGATCAGACTGTCCATTTCCTGCAGTGACCGCTTGAGATCGGGCATTTTATAATAGGCGATGGCGCGCGCCATGCGCGCCGGCACGCTGTGATTCGACAGCGGGTATTTCATCAGCGTGCGCTCGGGCGATTCCAGGAAGCCGTAGAGCTTGGCGATCATGCGTTGATGCGGCAGGTCAAATTTATGCGGATACTGCCCCTCGGGAATCTTCGAGTTTTCGACATGGTTGCGCACGTGGTCGATGCGGACGGCGGTCAGCGGGTGGGTAAGCATGTAAGGGTCGGGCGTGCCGCCGTGTTCGCGCTCATCGCGGCGCAGCAATTCAAATACCTTGAGAAAGCCGTAGGCCGAGATGCCGAGCTTGTCCATCGCCTCCAGCGCGAAGGTGTCGGCCTGTTCCTCGTGGGCGCGGCTGAAGGCGAGGTAGTTACGCGCCACCATGCTCTGTCCGCCGCTGATAACCGCCGCCGCCGCGCTGGAATCGCGCGCCGCGACACCCGCCGCCGCACCGAGAATGAACGACAGGATGCTGCCCAGCTCGGCGTGCTTGAGCTGCTCAGCGCCCTGCGCCAGGTGGCCGCCGACGATGTGGCCGCTTTCGTGCGCCATGACGCCGATCAGCATGTCGGGCGTCGGGCAGGCCATGATCAGGCCGGTATAGATGAACATGTTGGCGCCGCCGGCGACATAGGAATTTATCGCGTCATCCTCGACGATGAAAATATGCACATTGGCCGGGTTCAGACCGCCGACCTTGAAGATAGGATCGGCGTACAGGCGCAGCGTGTGCTCGATTTCGGCGTCGCGGATGAGCGGAACGGCGAAGGCCTGCGTGGAGAAGCAGATAACGGTAACGAAACAAATCAGCCGGCGCAAAAAAATACTTATTTTCCTGTCATTCCCGCGTAGGCGGGAATGACAGTTCCAGAACTGGTGAGCGCCGGGCAAAATCGCTAAGAATAATTGCTTTATGAGGTTTTTCATGAGACAATTTAGATTCTCAACCCAAGTAATTTCTCATGCCCACCGTAAAACTTTCCGGTGATTTGGTCAATCAGGCGAAATGCTGTGGCCGCGCGAATGGCCGTTCTGTGCCTGAGCAAATTGAATACTGGTCAAAAATGGCCAGAACCTGCGAGGATAATCCCGATTTGCCGTATGAGTTTATCAGGAATATTTTTGAAGCTATGGAAGAACCGGATTCAGAGGCAACGGAATACAAATTCGGCTAAAAATTTCTACCGCGATTTGAAGAAGAATTAGTCATTTCGTTTTCTAGAAAGTCAACTGACGGCTCCAAGTAGTTTCTCATTATCAATCAAGGCTTTTGCACATTCGTAATGCCAGTTCTGGCGGGTGCTGGTTTTGTAAAGGATAGATTCAAATCCCAATGGTAGAGCGGGATTATACATGGAATTATATAAAATAGATTTCCGTCCTTTATGCCTTGTAGTCAATTTGTAGAATAAAGGAAGGTAACTCTTCCCTCCCAGAAATACCACGTCTTCACCGTCATCGGGTAACATACAAAAATCAAGGTATTTATCCTTGCGCCGTCTCCTGTTAAACGGCTGGCTTTTCCCGCTGAAGGTAATATCATACACAGCCGTCAAAAAATTTGCCGGAATGAGTCCCCAACCCGCCGAAAGAATAAAAATTTTCCCTAACCCGAATTTCAAGACCAAATCAGCATAAGCTGGATTTGTATAAAGCTGCCATGCGGGGAGTATGCCGTATGGGTTATTCTTGGCGTTGTATTTATTATAATCCAGCAGCCGTTCTCGCCATGTTTTCCCATCATCCGAAATATCATCCGGGCGAGCATAGGTGTGTTTCCCATCCGGCGGCGCTTTATCCGGCCTTGCAACAAACATGACGGGCTTTCCGCTAAGAGATTCCATGCTACCCGCGTCATATTTTTTCCTGCCAGCACACTGAATGACGATTTTCATAATGTTCCTTTCATTGTTTCAACCAGCCGTTCAAGCGCATCAAGAAACGGCGGATCATAATTTTCTGCAACGTGGTTCTGGTTCCACAAGCCTGAATCTCTCACTCTGTCACGGTTACAAGAGCGTCCCAGCCATTTCAGCGAAGATGGGTCAATCGGCGACTTCCGATAGTTGCTGAGAAGCGCAATAACGTTTCGCTCAATGTATCCCCGCAGACTGCCGGGATCGGGATCATCATTGACTTCCAGCCAGAGGAACGGCATATCCCGGATGATCTGACTAACTTCACGCTCCAGCGGCTCTTCAGTTTTTCTGACTTCACCCTTAGCCGTGTTGCCTTTTCCCCATGTGGTGCACCGCTCATTTTTATTGAGAGCCGTTCCAACGATCAGCCTGAAAATAGATCCCCTATGATTTCCGCTGCCGGATTTTTCTTGCCCCTTGTGTTGGGAGAGACGTTTCCACAAAGTTGTTTGCGAACCGACTTTCAGGGCATGTGTCCCAATCCTCACAATTCGTTGTCCATGACCAGTGTCGGTTCTGTCCTCACCATTTTCCATGAAAAAATACACGCCCCGTTGAGGCCAGATAAGTTTACCGTTGCAGCAGGAAAGTTTTCGTGTGCCGCCCACCTTTTTCCTAAGGCAGTCAAGGATGCTGTATAGCCTGATCGCATCATCAAGACGGCTGGACATAAATATCGTTTCTGTATTATTTCAAAATACAATGCCAGCAGATTTACGATATCAATCCTCCAAATCAATCATCTTCTGCCACCAGCCTTTTTTGCGCGGGGCGTTGGGGTCGCGCGGGGTTTATACCGGCAGGGCGTGCAGGCGCAGGCCGAGGGCGCGCATGACTTTCAGTATGGTGGAAAATTCGGGGTTGCCGTCGGCGCTGAGCGCCCGGTATAAGCCTTCGCGGCTGATGCCGGCGGCGCGCGCCACCTTGCTCATGCCGCGCGCGCGGGCGATAACGCCCAGCGCATGGGCGATAAATGCCGGATCGTCCCCGGCTTCTTCAAGGCAGATGTCGAAATACGCCACCATGTCCGCCTCGGTTTTGAGGTATTTTGCCGAATCCCATTTAATCAGCTTTGTTTTTTTCATACCCCGCTCCTATAAATTCTCCGCCAATGCAATGGCGGTTTGAATATCTCCGGACTGCCGTGCCTTTACGCCACCGGCAAGCAGCACCACTGTCGTTTTTCCGTGTTCGATAAAGTAAACACGATACCCGGCGCCATAGTGGATCCGCATTTCACATACCCCGTTGCCGACAGGCTTCCAGTCGCCGTAATTGCCCATTTCAGCACGATCAATGCGCGCCTGAATGCGCAATCTGGCCTGATGGTCGCGCAATCCTCTGAACCATTTTGAAAAGTGCGGCGTTACCTCGACGACTTTCATTGCACTGTAACCTATAAATCACAGATTGTAAACTATGGATTACAGTTTTCACTCATCCAGATCAATCATCTTCTGCCACCAGCCTTTTTTGCGCGGGGCGTTGGGGTCGCGCGGGGTGGATTCCAGCGCGGCGGCGACCGGCTCCGGTTCACGCTTCGGCACCGGCACCGGCGCCGGTTTCGGCTCCTGCGTGGCAAAAGCGGGAAGCGACTGGGGAGTCGCTGCTTCCACACGCGATTCCTGCGGGTTCCCGTCGCCGCGCCAGGGGCGGCGGCCACGGCCACGCGGCGGGCGGCCGCGATG
>JAGWIM010000115.1 GCA_028873525.1 Pseudomonadota bacterium | reverse complement strand
CGCCCGGCAGCCAGCAACTATCGGCGTCCGGTGATGGCGCTTCATCAGCAAGGGGAGAAAAAGGAAGTATCTGCGCGCCCGCCGCGCGCCAGTCGGCCATCATATGCGCATAGGTGAAAGAAAACGCCACGTCGGATGCCAGCGCGATACGCTTGCCCGGCGGACTCATGGCCACCACGGGAACAACGGCAGGTTTACGTACGGGCTGCGCGGCGGCCAGCACTGCATCAATATCGACAAGCCTTTCCATGGCATCGGCCAGAGCATCCGCCACGCGCAACACATTCGGGATTTCCTCCGCCTGCACCAGGCCGAGATGCCGCTCCGGTATGGCCGGCACGCTAGCGCGCGGCAGTGCGCCGAGCACCGGCAACCCGGCACGTTCGATTCCCCGCGCCGCCAGCAGGCGATGTCTGTCGCTGGCGACATTGCCGAGAATCACTCCGATTATTTTTACATCCGGATGGAAATCACGGAATCCCAGCGCCACCGCGCCCGCCGATTGCGACTGGCCGCTGGCGTCGATGACCAGCACCACCGGCAGGCCGAAACGCGCCGCGATGTCTGCCGAGGCGCCATCTCCTGACGCACCGCGCGTGGCAACGCCATCGAAAAGTCCCATCGAGCCTTCGGCGATAACAACGTCCGCTCCGGCGCTACCGCGTATGAAGTTTGTATCCAGCACGGATTCCGGCATGGCCCAGCTGTCGAGATTCAAGCTGGTGCGTCCCGTTGCAATTTTATGAAAGGCCGGGTCGATATAATCCGGGCCGCATTTGAACGCGGCCACTTTAATGCCCCGGCGCACCAGTGCGCGCAGTAATCCAAGCGTCACCGTCGTTTTTCCGGAACCTGAACGAGGCGCTGCGATCATCAGCCCTACAGTCATGCAATCCTCCGGCTGTTATTTAATACGAATAATATCAGTATATTACACGCTGCCAGTTTGCTATAAAAATGATGATGTTTATAGAAAGACCGTCACAAAATACCCCGCTGCGCCGCGGCTGGACGACCGGCGCCTGCGCGACCGCCGCCGCCAGGGCCGCGTTTATGGCCTTGATTACGGGCGCTTTTCCCGATCCCATCGATGTATCGTTGCCGGGCGGGCAGCGCCCTTTCTTCGCTCTGGCTAAAACGGAACTGGGCGAGGATTCTGCCTTTGCCGCGGTGATCAAGGATGCGGGCGATGACCCGGACGTGACGCACCAGGCGCTGATATGCGCCCGTGTGCGCCGCACATCGGTTGGAAGGGGTGTGAATTTTCGCGCCGGCTCCGGCGTCGGCACCGTGACCAAACCGGGATTGCCTGTGGCGGTCGGTGAGCCGGCCATCAATCCAGTTCCGCGCAACATGATGCGGCTCGCCATTGCCGAGGTGGCAACGCTCCATGGCGTGGCAGGCGATGTGGAGATCGAAATCTCGGTGCCGGGCGGCGAGATGCTGGCCACGAAAACGCTTAATGCGCGCCTTGGCATACTTGGCGGCATTTCCATTTTAGGGACGACGGGCATTGTGATTCCCTATTCCTGCTCGGCATGGATTCACGGCATTCATCGCGGCATCGACGTCGCCCGCGCCGAGGGGCTGACGCATGTAGCAGGGGCGACCGGCACGACATCAGAAGCGGCGGTTCAGAAGTTGCATGGGTTGCCGGAAACGGCGCTGATCGATATGGGTGATTTCGCCGGGGGGATGCTTAAATACCTGCGCAAACACCCGGTGGCAAAAATTACCATTGCCGGCGGATTCGCCAAAATGACCAAACTGGCGCAAGGCCTGCTCGATCTGCACTCGCGCGCCGGAGAAGTCGACCTGGATTTTCTGGCCGGGCTGGCGGCGGGCGAACATGCGCCGCCTCATATCGTAGCGCAAATCAGGGAAGCCAATACGGCAAAACATGCGCTTGAGATCGCCCGTGTATCCACCCCGCATTTAGCCGATGCCGTCGCCGCGCAGGCGTGGAACACAGCGGCTAAAGCGCTGGAAGGAACGGGCGTGACGCTGGAAATTGCCATTTTCGACCGCGAAGGCGAATTGCTGGCGCATACACCGTTTCAACCTGTCGCCTAGGGGCGATAACGCCGCCGGTACTCCGGATCATACAGCGCGCTCTCGCGGAAATTTTTTTCTGCAAGGACGCGGCCTACAATAACGAGTGCGGTGCGTTCCACCGGCGTCTCCGCCACCATCGCTTCAATCGTGCCCAGCGTCCCGCGAAGTATTTTTTCATCCGGCCAGGTGGCGCGATAAACAATCGCCACCGGACAGGATTCGCCCAGATGCGGCGTCAATTCCCGCACGACGCGCGGCAATGCCTGGATGGATAAATGAATCGCCAGCGTCGCGCCGGTTTTGGCAAAGGCTTCCAGCGTTTCGCCTTCCGGCATGGAAGAAGCCCGGCCGCCGGTGCGCGTAAGGATGACTGATTGCGCCACCTCCGGGAGAGTCAATTCCCGTCCCAGCGCGGCGGCGGCGGCGGCGAAGGAAGGCACGCCGGGCGTAATCGTATAAGGAATATGCAGGCGGTCGAGGCGGCGCAACTGTTCGCCCGTCGCCGACCAGACGGACAGATCGCCCGAATGCAACCGCGCTACATCCAACCCTTGCTCATGCGCGGCGATGAATTCCGCTTCAATCCGATTTAAATCCATCGGGGCGGTATCGATAATACGCGCGTTTTCCGGGCACCAACCCAAAATCGCCTCCGGCACCAATGATCCGGCATACATGCACACCGGGCAAGAGGCGATAAGATCGCGCCCGCGCACGGTAATCAAATCAGGCGCGCCCGGCCCGGCGCCGATAAAGTGGATAGTCATTTCGTGACGCTCCATTGCGTGACCGTCATCGCCGGACGCCAGCCGGTCATGCTGGCGCTCACCGGATCGGCACGCTCTACGCCGATGCGTATCAACGCCCCGCCATATTGTTTGTAAGCCGCAAGCAACAGGGATTCCGTTTCCAAAGAAATGGCGTTGATCACCAGCCTCCCCCCCGGTTTCAGCGATGACCAGCAGGTTTCAATCATCCCCGGCGCCGCAGCGCCGCCGCCAATGAAGATGGCGTCGGGTAACTCAAGTTCAGCCAGAATAGCGGGCGCTTCGCCTTCCAGCACGACCAGTTGGGGAACACCAAGCGCCTTGGCATTGCGCGCTGCCCGCGCTGCGCGCTCAGCGTTTTTTTCAAAACCGATGGCGCGGCTGGAAGGGTGCGAGAGCAACCATTCGATGGCAATCGACCCGGCGCCCAGCCCGATATCCCACAACAGCTCGCCACGGCGCGGCGCTAATGCGGACAGCGTTATCGCCCGCACCTCGCGCTTGGTCATCTGGCCGTCATGTTCAAACCAATCATCGGCAAGTCCCGGCGTGAGTGAAATCGCATATGCTTTTATTTCGGCCGTATCAGGTATTTCAATCGCCATGCAATTCAGCCGGGCAATATTTTC
Source organism: Pseudomonadota bacterium (assembly GCA_028873525.1). Taxonomy (GTDB): domain Bacteria; phylum Pseudomonadota; class Alphaproteobacteria; order Rickettsiales; family SXRF01; genus JABDCD01. The sequence goes on along the minus strand of JAGWIM010000115.1, from coordinate 848 downwards.
CAGCGAGAAAGAGGCGGCGTCGGTTGAACATATGCGTTCATGCAAGCCACCCAGATGTTCAAAAACAGTCAGCCTGCCGTTTCCGAATCCGCGCTGATTCAGCAGTGCCGCAAGCAACGCCGGTGTGGTCTCATCAGCAGATAGCGCAATGATGCGCGCGCCCGGCTGCAGATGCGGAATGATTTTGCCGACAGGACGGCCATTGAGGCCGACAGCAACCACATTCTGCAGCGCCCAGCCCATATGCGCGGCGACCAGGGAAAAAATGGATGGCGCGGGGAACACGCGCATTTCTTGCGGCGGAATGTGGCGCGCCAATACCGCGCCCATGCCGTAATGAAATGGATCGCCGGTGGAAAGCACGCAGACCGGCTTTGGCCGCATGGCAAGTAACGCAGGTATGGCGTCGTGCGGGGGAGAAGGCCAGGCAAGCGTCCTGCCCCTGATAAGGTCGCCCGCCAGTTCCAGATGCCTTTTACCGCCTGCCACCAGCGCCGCCGAAGATATAAGCGCGCGCGCCCCGGCGGGAATGCCGGCGAGGCCGTTTTCGCTAATGCCGATAACCGACAGCCATGCTACAGAATCAGTCATGCACATTCTCATTCTGGGTGGAACTACAGAGGCTGGTCGGCTTGCCGGGTTGCTGGCGGCGCGTTCTGACATGCGCGCGACTTTGTCGCTGGCGGGGCGCACGCGGCACCCGGTACTGCCGCCAATCGCCCACAGAATCGGCGGCTTCGGCGGGCCGGAAGGATTGGCGGCATGGATACAGGAACATCACGTCACCGCCCTGGTCGATGCCACGCATCCTTTCGCCCGAATCATGCCATTTAACGCTGCAGGCCGCC
>JAGWIM010000114.1 GCA_028873525.1 Pseudomonadota bacterium | reverse complement strand
CCGTCCGATGCCCCAATCCGCCCTTGGGCAAGGCGCACCAGACCGTCGTGATGACGGCCTTTCCCTTTTAGATGGAGCCCAACTATGACTAAAATTGCAGAACTGTTAAAGCAACGCGCCCGCGCCTTTGATGAATTCAAGGCGCTGGCTGAAAAACCTAACCTCACCGAAACCGAACAGGCGGAATACGAAACGAAAAAACGTGCCGTAACCGATCTGGACGCGCAAATTGTCCGCGCCAAGGAAGCGCAGGCACTTTCAGTCGAAACCGCACAGCCGGTGGAGGGACAGGACAATCATGTCACCAAGGCACCGGCGTCGGTAGATGCTGATCGCTATGTCAAGGAACGCAGCCTTGTTATCGGTGCTGCGGCCAAGATGATGGCTTACGGCGGCGGCAATTTGTACAATGCTCGCCAGGCGGCGGCAGACGTGTATGGCGAACGCCATCCCGTCACTCGCGCTCTGGTGGCATCTTCCGGCCCGGCTGGCGGCTTTATCATTCCGCCCGATTACATGAACGAAATCATCGAACTGCTGCGCCCGGCTGCGGTGGTACGCGGCTCCAATCCGCGTGTCATCCCCATGCCCCGCGGCACGATGACCTTGCCCGGCCAGGCAAGCCCGGCAACGGCGAGCTACGGCACGGAAAACTCGCAGATCGCAACGTCGCAGCAAACCCTGCGGCAGATCGTCGCCAGCTTCAAGAAATTGACGGCGCTGGTGCCGATCTCCAACGATCTGATGCGCTACGCCGATCCGGCGATCGACGCTATGGTGCGCGACGATCTGGTCGATGTGATTGCGCTGCGTGAGGATCTGGCCTTTCTGCTCGGCGATGGCACGCAGGCGGCGCCGATGGGCTTCACCGGCTTTGCCAACGCCTGGGCGGTGTCGCAGGGCGGTACGGCGGGCGTGTGGAGTTCGAGCGCCGATTCGGTAGCGGCGGTCAACGGCAACCCCGGCAACCCGCTGCTCGGCCAGAACGGCGGTAACTTCATCACCTCGAATGAAACCTACACCGAAGCTACGGTGGTGGCGGAACTGACCGGCCTGATCAACCGGCTCGATGTCGCCAACGTGCCGGATCGCAAGCGCGTGTGGTACATGCATCACCGCACCTACAACTACCTGTTTGGTTTGCTGAACAGCCTCGGCCTCTATGTGTTCCGCGACGAACTGACGCGCGGCACGCTGTACGGCTATCCGTTCAAGAAAACCACGCAGATCCCGATCAATATCTGGGATCCGACCGGCACCAATAAGGATTGCTCGTTCATTATCCTCGCGGAAATGACCGAAGCGATGATCCTCGACTCGATGAGCATGGAACTCGCGGTATCGCGTGAAGGCACTTACACCGATGCCGGTGGCAATACGGTGTCGGCCTTCCAGTACGACCAGACGCTGATCCGCGCCATCACCGAACACGACTTCCAGCTGCGGCATGACTCCGGTTGTTCCGTGCTGCAATTCGTGCGCTGGGCACCAGCTGTTCAATAAACGGCTGCTTAAGAATCGGTATTTCCCAATTCAACTCTTAACATTGGAGGCAATTTATGAATTCTTCTTTTCAACATAATATCGGGTCGTATGTCGTGCCCGTCACCGGCATTTTTCCTGAAAGCGCCAGTGCTGGAACTATTAACGGAGCCAGCATCGACCGCGTCGCTCACAATATGCCGCAATCCTGCGTTCTGCATCAGGTGACGGGCGCCGAAACCGGCGCTCCCACTGCAGCCAGCGTTCTGACGAAGCTGCAGCACTCGCCGGATAATTCAACGTGGAGCGATTATCAGATCAATTCCACCGTGCAGGAGACGGCGGCGCTTACCGCCGCCAATAGCGAAAACACGGCGAGCATCGATCTTGGGGGTGCCTACCGCTACATCCGCCCGGTAATGATAGTTTCCTTCACCGGAGGCACATCTCCTGCAATTTTAGCCGCAGCCGATATCATTCTTGGCGGTGAACGCGAACTGGCAGCGGTGTAAGCGCCATGAAAATGGTCGAATTCACCCGCGACATGCGCCCGCATCGGGTCGGCGATAAGCGCGTCGTACCCGATGCGGTTGCGCAAAAGTTGATTGCCGCTGGCGACGCCAAGCACTTCGTCAGCGTATTCGACAAAGCACCGGTACAGCCGGATGATACGCAGAGCCATTCGGACACGAAAAGCCCTGCTAAACCGTCCGTCGGCAAGACATATAAAACCCGCAAGCGGGGGCAATCATGCCAGTACGCATCGTCTCAACTGTTGTAACGGCAGCGTCGAACTATGACCTGACGACGCTGGAGAATATCAAGGATGATCTCGCCATCCCTAATACCGATACCTCCAGCGACGCGACGCTAGCCCGCTTCATCACCGAGCAATCGGCGCTGGTGGCGCAATACTGCAATCGCGTATTTCCTATCGAAACGGTAAAAGATGTCATTTATCCCGACCGCGATCCGTATCCTTATCAAGTCACCGGCATGCTTTCCGAGCTACAGCTTTCGCGCTGGCCAGTGGTGTCAGTGATTTCGGTAACGGATACGGTTGCGGTAAATAATTCCAATACGCTGGTCGCAGGTACGGATTTTGTGGTTGATGCAGCGAATGGCTGGCTGACGAAAATCGACCCGAACACAGAATATCCTACCGGCTGGAGTCCCGATCAATACACCATTCAATATCAGGCGGGATATTTTGAAGCCGGATCCGGTACGCCGCCCGCCGATCTTGAAATGGCTGTGCTTAGGCTGGTTACTGCGCGGTTCAAAGCGCGTGGCCGCGATCCGTTTCTGCGCAGCCAGGGCGAACCCGGCGTTGGCCAGGAGCAATATTGGATTGGCGCACTTCCGGGACAAACCGGAGCGATTCCGCCTGACATCGCCTCCATATTGGAAAAATACCGCGTACCACTGGCGACATAATTATGGATTTCAATGCCGTCATCACCGGCGACCGCCGCGTCGTTGCCCGTTTCAACGAATGGCCAGCGGAACTTCATGATTCCTTGCTTGCACGCATTCGCACCCTGACAAGCGCATTGCAAGGAAGGGTTATGGCGCTGGCGCCCGAACGCACCGGCAAACTTAAAAGTGAGATTGCGTCCAAGGTCTACGATGATCCACAAAAAATCAAAGGGCTGGTGACACTGGAAGGTGGCCTTTCCCGCTCGGAATACATCAAGGCTGCCGCGCTCGAATACGGAGCGCATGGCGGGGTCGATGTTCGAAGATATAGCCGGACGATTGCCGAGGCCTTCGGACGGGATATCTCGCCGGCACGCATCAATGTCAGCGCCTACCACCGCATCACAAATATCGAGGCGCGCCTTTATCTGCGCGGCGGCCTGGCCGATGTGGAAGCCGAAGCAGCAGCGGAATTGCAGCAAGTGATCGACCAATCAGCAAAGGCTTTCAACGATGACGCCTAGCCGCGAGACCATCATACAGGCGTTGTTCAATCTTGCACTTACGGCAACTACCTTTAATACCCATGGTCGCCGCCTGCTGTTATGGAGCAAGGTTGCATCCTTTCCGGCGTTATTCATTCAATCGACCGGTACCCATTACCCGCCGCGAGAGCCACGCGGTATTCCGCCCAAACGTACCATCACGGCGGAACTGTGGGTTTATACCGATGTCGGCAAGGATCCGAACGCCAATCCGGAGCAAGGGCTTAACGATATTATCGACGCCATTGAAGCCGCTTTAGCGCCCAATGTGGTGAGCAACGTGCAGACGCTGGGCGGCATCGTGTCGCATGCCTGGATCGAAGGCAATATCGAACAATTCCCCGGCGTGCTCGATGGCATCGCCAAGGCAATCATCCCCGTAAAAATATTGGTTCCCTAAACGCTGACCCAAGCCGGTGGCCAGCGCTTTGACACGCCCTTCGGCAAGGCAGCCGCACCGTCGTGATGACGGCGCATCCCTTTGATGGAGTTACCTATGCTACAGCAATATAATTTTGGCGCCGGAAACTTATTTCTGGTGCGCACCGATATCGCTACGCCTACGCCGATTCGGATTGGAACGCTTCAGGACGTAAGCGTCGATATGTCATTTACTACTAAGGAACTGTACGGACAATATCAGGCACCTGTCGCCGTAGCGCGCGGCCAGCAGAAAATCACCGGCAAGGCGAAATTCGCTAACCTGAATGCCCGACAGCTAAACGATGCCTTTTTAGGCCAAACGCTTTCTGCAGGCGAACAAATTCAAATCGTCGACGAAGGCGGCCCCAACGGCACGGCCATCCCTGCCACGCCGTTTCAGATCGTGGTTACCAATGGCGCATCGATGTCATCTGG